>NZ_JAPYKP010000094.1:0-22563 GCF_037179725.1 Mesorhizobium sp. Cs1321R2N1
CGTCGCCTGTCCCGACCGAAACTCCGGCGTCGGCTCCTACGCTGCCGACGCTCGCGCCAATACCGATTGACGCCCCGTTCTGGCCGACGCCCACACTGGTGCCAACCCCGACATTGCCGGCCTTGGCACCAACTCCTGCCTCAATAGCCATGGCAGGTTGAGTCGCGATTACAATCGAGAAAACGGCCGCGAAGTATCTGCTCATCGCAATCCTCCATCCCCGGCTGTCATTGACTGAACCCCTCAGCCGGGGGTCGCGTGGGAAGCAGCGCGTCTGGCAGCGTGATCGTCGTCAGGCGAACGACCCGCGACTTGGGCACTTCCGCGTTGCCGACCTCCTGCTGCCCTCGGTTGAGCGATCTGCGCCGGGGCGCATGTGCGCTTGCGCGATCGGTGGGGGGTGCCTTTGCCGCGTTTTCGATATGCGAGGTGCAGCGCTCAACCCAGCGCTTGAAGGCGTTGAGGTCCTTGCGGGCCGAAGCGAGGTCGCGTGTCAGGTCAATGGTTTTTTTGCGCTCCTGATCCGCCGCCTCGTTGAACGCCGTCGATATCCGGGCCAATTCCTCCTTTGCGGCGTCGCGTTCCCGCCGAGCAGTTGCAAGATCACTCGCCAGCGCGTTTGCTCTTTCGCGTTCCTGTGCGAGGGCCTCGCCAGCCTGCCTTGCAGCAACTTCAGCAAGCTGGCTGCCCTGAATGGCGCCGGCCCGCGTTGTTGCTGCCAGCTTCGTGCTCGCCTCCAGCGCTTCGATGGACTGACGAGCCCCGGCGATATCACGCTCCAGGAGCCCGATTTTCCGCCGCTCCCCTTCAATCGTCTGCCTGGCCTCGGCCAGAGACCTTTCCGCGGTATCGCGTGCCGCAACTGCCTCGGCATTCAGGCGCGCCTGCGCCAGGTCGCGCGCAAGCCCCTCGGCTTTTTGCCGCTGCGCTTCAAGGACAGGTTGCGGCTGGTTCATCGGGTCGGCGACCGCGCGCCACGGCGCACTTGCGTTTTCTGTAACGCGCCGCGTGGCAGCCAGTTCCTGGCGAGCCGCCGCTGATTCGCGGGGCAGATTTTCCTCATGCGCACTGCCGGTTTTGAGTGGATCGATATCCTTGTGCAGCGCGAGGAAGCGCTGTTCATTGGCGCGTTCGCGTTCAGCCTGGTCATGCTCCCCCTTAGCCCGGACTTGCGAGGCAAGCGCTTCGGCGCGAGTTGCCTCGCTTTCCCTCCGAGCGGCGGTCAGACCACGCCTCGACGCGTCGACCCAAGACCGCTCCCACCCCAGGGCTTGTTCCGCCGGAGCAGATGCCGACGGTACGCCCTCCGGCGGCGCGATTTGGGTAGGAGCGACAGGAGGTTTCGTTGCTGGCGGAGCGAGGCCGATTGCTGCACATCCAAGCAACATCATGAGGCAAAACGGAATGAGGCGCAGCGGGGCGGCTCTCGACTGTTTGCGGTCGTCCTGCTGTTGACGGTCGTCATGAAACAAGGCAGCGATCGTGTATACTCGGTCAGGACAGTGGCCGAGGGGCTCGGAAGCCGAGTCGGATCTCCGCCCGCGATCCATTGCGAATCCTCCATGGCGTCGACCGCGCAGGTGAGATGCTGCGGCGTCAGTAGGCGTAAACCCGAGCGCCCCGCGCTAACACGCCAGGCGAACCCTTAGGCAGATCATCAAGCTACCAAAGGCAGGTCGGGGTCGTAAGCTACCGAATTAGGGTAGGGGACTTCTGAATCTTCTCAAAACTGTCGGCACAGGTCCCCTAAAGTACTAGCCCGGATATCTCACACAATATCCCGAAGGTCTTTCGGCTGAGATTTGCAGGCATCTGAGCTGCGGGCAAGGACCATCGCTGCGAGGAGCAGGCTCCCTTGACGATCCAATGTGCTCGACCATGAACTAATCGCGCTATTGAGTTGTGCCTTAGGGCAGACCACGAAATAGCCAGATGGGCCGGGCTTTGAATTTCAATCTAGTTCTGAACAGGCGGAGGACAAAGCATCTCCATCACCTGAAATCGGCGGGAATTTTGCTAGGCGATCAAATTGCAACCGGCGCACATCATGCGCGCGGCGGGATGCGACCGGCTTTTTGCGCATCGGAAAATAAGACGGCGATGCTGAGGAACCAAAGCGTGTTCCTCAAGTTCGATATCGGTTTCCATGGAGATCGAATTCCACGATGCAAGGTCGAGGGCCAATCAAAGCAGCACTTCGAGCGCAGGCCGATGAGGTACGCATTAACATTGGCGTCCTCCAGCGGGAGCTGGCTACCAACCGCAAAACCATAGTTGGCGCTTGCGTTTGGGGTACGAGATAAAGTCGAGGAAAGCTTTTCTGGCGCGTCTGGAAAGGGTGTTGGCGCAGTACTCGCCGGGCTGCCTGCGTGACGACACCGCAGTGCTGGGCCGCTCGGAGAAAAGCTCGCAACCGCAAGGCTCCCATTGCAGCTTCTGACGCTTTCAGACTTTCGAAATGACAGCCAACGGAGACGGAGACCGGGCCTAACGGGTCTTCCCGGCCGATAAATGTGCTGCACGGCAGCCTCGCCGACGCCCCGCGCGGGGACACTGCGTTACCATCGAAAGTTCCTGCTCATGGCAAATCACCCGATTACCCGCGTACTCACCTCGATCGGCACGTGGACCTCTCGTCCGGCAGCATTCCTGGTGCTGCTGGCCTATGCGGCCGTCTGGATAGTTTTCGATCGGCAAAGCTTGAACTGGCATGGAGCGGCCACGCTCCTCACCTGGGCGATGACGCTGTTCATTCAGCGGGCGGAGCATCGCGACACCCAGGCCATTCATGCCAAGTTGGACGAAATGTTGAGATCAAATAGTTCGGCTTCGACCATCACCAGCATTGATGACGAAGAGCCCGAGGAAATCGAAAACCATCGCAATCGCAAGCAGCAGGGCGGCTGACAGCGCACGGCGGGGATTTATCAAGAACGCAGATCGACTTGTTCGAGCAGGATCTTGGGCGATCCCGGCAGATCACCCTGAGGCCTCGGCTGTCATTGCTCATTTGGAGCAGCGGTCGGGGCTCTCGCGATCAAGCCTTTCAGCCAGCCTGATGCCCCGCAATCGCGGCGAGAAAAATCGTGCCGAACTCCTTGAGCTTCGCCCCTCCCACGCCGTTCACCTCGGCGAAGGCGTCGAGGTCGCGCGGGCGGCGGTCGGCCATGTCGGTCAGCGTGCGGTCGGAAAACACCACATAGGCCGGCACCTGGCGCTCCTTGGCGAGCCGCAGCCGCAACGCCTTGAGCGCTGCCAGCAGCGAGGCGTCCACGCTCTCGGCGCCGGCGGCGGAGCCTTCCCCGGAACGCTTCCTGCCACGCGCCAGAGGATCCCGCGTCTCGACGCGATACTGGAATGCAATCTCGCCGCGGCCGAGCGCGCGGCCGTTTTCGGAGATGGCGAGACCGCCATGGCCCTCGGGATCCGGCATCAGGAACCCGCCCGCAACCAGTTGCCGGATCAGCGACAGCCACACTGGCTTCCTGTGCGCGGCGCCGGTGCCAAAACTGCTTAGCGTCTGATGGCCTCTGGCCAGCACCTTCTCGGTCTCGTGGCCAAGCAGGATGTCGATGACATGGGCCGCGCCGAAGCGCTCGCCGCTCTGCGCGACCGCCGTGAGGATTTTCCGCGCCTCGGCACTGCCATCGGCGCGCGGCGCCTGATCGAGGCAGTTGTCGCAATTGCCGCAGGCTTGAGCCTCTTCGCCGAAATAGCCGAGCAGCACCTGGCGCCGGCACTGCGCCGTTTCGCAATAGCCGATCAGCGTGTCGAGCCGGCGGTGCGACCGTCTCTTGTGCTCGGGTGAGGCGTCCTCGTCGTCGATGAACAGCCGTCGCATGCGGATGTCGCCAAGACCGTAAAGCATATACGCCTCGGCCTCGCGTCCGTCGCGGCCGGCGCGCCCGATTTCCTGGTAATAAGCCTCCAGGCTGCCCGGCATATCGGTGTGGAAGACATAGGCGACGTCGGGTTTGTCGATGCCCATGCCGAAGGCGATGGTCGCCACCATGACGACGCCGGACAAGGTCATGAAGGCGTTTTGATTGGCCTCACGCGCCTCCTTGCTCATGCCGGCGTGATAGGCAAGCGCCCTGACGCCGTTCTTCTCGAGGAAGGCTGCCATCTCCTCGGTCTTCTTGCGCGACAGGCAATAGATGATGCCGCTCTTGCCCGCATGGCGCTCTATGAAGCCGAGCAGCTGGCGCTTGCTGTCCTGCTTGGGCGCGATGGCCAGCTTGATGTTGGGCCGGTCGAAACCCAGCACCAGCGTTTCGACCCGCTCGGCGAACAGCCGGGCGGCGATGTCGCTGCGCGTGCTCTCGTCGGCCGTCGCCGTCACCGCGATGATCGGCACATTGGCGAAGATGCCGCGCAACCGCGACAGGTCTTCATATTCGGGCCGGAATGCCGGGCCCCATTGCGAGATGCAATGCGCCTCGTCGATGGCGATCAGGCTGACGTCGAGCCTGGAAAGCGCCTCGAGCATGCGCTCGGTCATCAACCGCTCCGGCGCCAGATAGAGCAACCGTGTCTGGCCCGATGCCACGCGGCGCCACGCCGCGACATTGGCCTCGCGGTCGAGGGAGGAATTGATCGTATCGGCGGCGACGCCGGCAAGCCGCAGCGCCGCGACCTGGTCCTGCATCAGCGCCACGAGCGGCGAGACGACGAGGGTGAGCCCGCCCAGGACCAGCGCAGGAACCTGGTAGCAGAGCGATTTTCCGGCCCCCGTCGGCATGACGGCCAGCACATGGCGCCCGCCGAGCAGTGCGTCCATGACGTCGGCCTGGCCGGGGCGAAAATCATCGAAGCCGAACACGTCCTTCAGGACGCGCCGCTTGGGATCCTCGGCTCGAATGCTCGCCGCCTGTGCCTGCATCAGGCTGCCGCCTGGCTGGGAGCGATTTTTCGGGGATTGGAGAGGATGTGGGAACCGATCAAGAGACTCTCCGTGTGATGCCCTGGAGTAGCGCAGCCGTCACCGGGCCGCAACAGGGCCGGCTCGTTCTCTGCCCCCGTGTGAGATCGCCCTTCCCCTGCGGTATCTGCGCCCTGCTGGATTCCTCGGCGCCACGATGTAAGCTCGACCCGACATGCCAGGGAGGGTGCGATGCTGCAGACCAGACAGGATGTCCTCGGCGAACGGTTCCGGTTGCAGCGTGCCGCCTTCGAGAAGCAGCCCTTTGCCGGCCTTGGCCTTCGTAAGGACCGCCTCAAGCGCCTGCTCGCGTTGACCGAGCGGCACGAGACTGAGATCTGCGCCGCGATCGACGCCGACTTCGGCGGCCGCTCGGCGCACGAGACGCGGCTTGCGGAACTGTTTGTCGTGCGCGCCGGCATTCGCCATGCCCTTGCGCATGTCGGCGGCTGGATGCGAGAGCGTCGTGTCGCCACCACCTTGCCCTTCCTGCCGGGCAAAAACCGCCTTCTGCCGCAGCCGCTTGGGGTGGTCGGCATCGTATCGCCCTGGAATTACCCCTTTCAACTCGCCGTCGCGCCGGTCACGGCAGCGCTCGCCGCCGGCAACCGCGTCCTAGTAAAGCCCTCCGAACTGACGCCTGCTTTCTCCGAGCTGCTGGCCAGGCTGGCCGGCGACCACTTCGCCCCGGACGAACTCAGCGTCATCCCCGGCGATGCCGAGATGGGCAAGGCCTTCGTCTCGATGCCGTTCGACCACCTGCTGTTCACCGGTTCGACCGCGGTCGGTCGCCAGGTCGCGATCGCCGCCGCCGCCAACCTGACCCCGGTCACGCTCGAACTCGGCGGCAAGTCGCCGGCGATCCTCGACGCCTCCTGCGATCTCGACACGGCAACAGCCAGCGTCGCCTATGGCAAGCTGTTGAATGCCGGGCAGACCTGCATCGCGCCGGACTACCTGCTGGTGCCGAAGGGACAGGCAGGCACGGTCGCGGCGAAGCTCGCAATCGCGGTGGCGCGGCTCTACCCCACGCTGCGCGACAACCCCGACTATACCGCCATCATCAGCGACCGGCATTACCAGCGCCTGTGCGCCATGATCGCGGAAGCCCGCGAGGCCGGCGCAGATGTCACCGAGATCAACCCGGCCGGCGAAGGCCTCGGCACCGCGGGCCGGAAGCTTTTGCCGACCCTGGTCAGCAACGCCGGCCCCGACCTGCGGCTGACGCGCGAGGAGATTTTCGGCCCGGTGCTGCCGATCGTCGAATACGCCACGGTCGACGACGCGATCGACCACGTGAACCGGGCCGACCGGCCGCTGGCGCTCTACTGGTTCGGCAACGACAGCACCAACCGCCAGCGCATCCTGCGCGAGACCGTCGCCGGCGGCGTCACCATCAATGACTGCATGCTGCATCTGGTGCAGGAGAACCAACCCTTCGGCGGCGTTGGCGCCAGCGGCATGGGCGCCTATCACGGCGAATGGGGGTTTCGCACCTTCAGCAAGGAGAAGCCGGTCTTCCTGCAGTCACGCTTGAGCGCGGGAGCCCTTCTGCGGCCGCCCTATGGCAAGACGTTCGAACGGCTTTTCGGGTTGCTCAAGCGCATCACCTGACCAAGGTCGCGCGCATTAAGTTTATATTCACCATGATCCGGCAGGTTTCCGGTCCTGCGGTGATGTTTTGAGTACCGCGGCGCATTGGAGCAATTCCAGGAAAAGTGTGAAACGGTTTTCCGTCCGGAATTGCGTCAGACAGAGACAGAACGTTTCGCCGTTTCTGTGAGACGGTAATGCGCTCTGGCGCCCAGGCAACAAACCCGCGCTTCCCTGGAGGTGCGGGTTTTTTATTGGCCGAGAAATCGTTGGCGGCCCGGTCAGGCGAGAAAATCGGCGCGGTGCGGCGCAAAACTGTCGACCAGACGCCCGGCCTCCAGCGCCCTGACGCCGTGTACCAGCCCGGAGGGAACGATGAAGCTGCCGCCGGTCTCCAGGATTTCGGTCCGTCCGTCGATGGTCACCTCGAAACGGCCTTCGGCGACATAGCTTGCCTGGACATGCGGGTGCGAATGCAGCGCACCGACGCCGCCCTTGTCGAAGCCGAATTCGACCATCATCAGCTCGTCGGTGGATAGGAGCACGCGCCGGCGATTGCCGTCCGGGGTCGGAGTCCAGGCAGCCTCGCCGGCTCGCGCGAAAATCTTCGGCTCGGTCATTGTCATCTCCTCACCGCGCCAGCCAGCCGCCGTCCACCGGCACCACCGCGCCATGCATATAGTTCGAGGCCGGCGCCAGCAGGAAGACGGCGGCATCGCCAATGTCTCCGGGTTCCCCCCAGCGGCCGGCGGGAATGCGGCCGAGGATGGCCGCACTGCGGTCGGGATCGGCGCGCAGCGCCTGCGTGTTGTTGGTCTCGATATAGCCCGGCGCTATGCCGTTGACGTTGATGCCTTTCGCCGCCCATTCGCAGGCGAGCAGACGGGTGATGCCGAGCAGGCCATGCTTTGACGCCGTGTAGGACGCAACGCGGATACCGCCCTGGAAACTCAGCACGGAGGCGATGTTGACGATCTTGCCCCGGCGACCGCCGGCAAGGACGTACCGCGCAAAAGATTGGCACAGCAGAAATGCCGTTTTCAAATTGACGTCGATGACATCGTCCCAATCGGTCTCCGTCAGGTCGACGGCATCTGCGCGGCGGATGATGCCGGCATTGTTGACCAACCCGTCGAGCGGCCCGCTTTCGTCCCAGACACGATCGAGCATCGGTCCGGCCGCGCCGGTGTCGGCAAGGTCGGCGGCAACCGTCTCGAATTCGCCGCCCAGAGCCGCGACCTTGCTCGCCGTCTCCTCCATCGACGAGCGGCCGACGCCGATCACCGCGCCGCCGGCGCGCGCGATCGAGACGGCGATGCCTTGGCCGATGCCGGTGTTGGCGCCGGTGACCAGGATGCGCTTGCCGGCCAGGCTGAAGGCTGTGAGGTCGCTCACCGCAAATCGTCCATCGCCACCGGGTCGACATCGGTGTAGTCGACATTGTCGCCGGCCATCGCCCAGATGAAGGCGTAGTTGGATGTGCCGGCGCCCGAATGGATCGACCAGCCCGGCGACAGCACCGCCTCTTCATTGCGCATGACGATGTGCCGTGTCTCGTCCGGCACGCCCATGAAATGGAAGACACGCGCCGCCTCGGGCAGGTCGAAATAGAGATAGGCCTCCATGCGCCGGTCATGCACATGACACGGCATGGTGTTCCAGATCGAGCCCGGCGCCAGTTGCGTCATGCCGACCACGAGCTGGCAGGTTCTTGTTCCGCCGTCATGGATGAACTGGAAGATCGAGCGCTCGTTGCAGGCCTCCTTGCTGCCGAGGTCGAGGCGCTTGGCGTCATTGAGGCGGATCAGCCGGCTGGGATGAGCCTGATGCGCCGGCGCGCTGAGCAGGTAGAACTTGGCCGGCACGGCCTTGTCGGAGGAAGCGAATGACACATCGCTGGAGCCCATGCCGAGATAGAGCATGTCGCGCGCCCGCAGGTCGAAGGATTGGCCGCCGGCTTCGATCGTGCCGGCGCCGCCGATGTTCACAGCGATCATTTCGCGCCGGTCGAGAAAACCCTTGGTGCCGGTCGGCTTGATCGCTTCCAACGGCAATGCCGTCGCCACCGGCATGGCGCCGCCGACTATCATGCGGTCGTAGTGGGTATAGGTCAGGCTGACGCGGCCGGGCCGGAAGAGGTCTTCGATGTGGAAATTATAGCGCAGTTCGTCCGTTCCCATGGCGGCGGCGACGGCCGGGTCGATGGCGAAGCGCGATGTGTAGTCGGTGTGGTTCTGGCTCATCTCTGTCCTGACTTCTGGAGGATCATTCGCCGGCGGCCTTGACCGAACTGGCGTAAAAGGCCTGCCGCGCCTGCAGGCGCTCGCGGTAGCGCTGCTGGCTGGCGCCGAGATGGGTGCGCATCGCCTCGCGCGCGGCTTCGGCATGGCCCGCCGTGATCGCATTCAGGATCACCAGATGCTCGCGCTGCAGCCCGCGCTGGTAGCTGTCGGACTGCACCAGTTCGGTCGACCAGGGCGAGGTCACGTCGCACGGAATGGCGCGCCGGCCGAGCACGTCGAGCATTTCGACATAGAACGGATTGTTGGTGGCGCTGGCGATGGCGCGATGGAAGGCAAGGTCGGCGGGTCCGGTCGGCTGGCTGTCGAGCAGCATCCGCTCGAACTCGAAGAAGGCTTCCTGGATCGCCGCTTCCTGCGCTGCGTTGCGTCGGATGGCGGCGAGGCCGGCCGATTCGATTTCGATCGCCAGGCGCACCTCGAGCACGCTGAGCGCGATGGAATCCTTGGCTCCCATGTCGGCTGCAAGCGCGCCGAACATGGTCGAAATGTGCTCGGTGACGAAGACGCCGGCGCCCTGCCGCGGCTCGACAAGGCCGTCGGCGGCAAGCTTGGCCAGCGCCTCGCGGATGACGGTGCGGCTGACGCCGAAGGTTTCGGTCAGCTGGCCCTCGGTCGGCAATTTTTGGCCGGGCAGGATCTCGCCCGCCAGCAATTGCTTGCGTATCGCTGTGATCACGCTTTCAGAAAGCTTGGGTTTTCGTTCGACCTTGAGATCGGGACTGACGGACACGTGGCGATCTCCTAATGGAACAGGCCCGGCAGCCATAATGAGATTTCCGGTATGTAGGTGACAAGCATCAGCACGGCGAAGGCGGCGCCGTAGAATGGCCAGATCGAGCGCATCGCGGTCCAGATCGGAATGCGGCCGATGGCGCAGCTGACAAACAGGACCGCGCCGACCGGTGGCGTGCAAAGCCCGATGCCGAGATTGAGGATGAGGATCACGCCGAAATGCACGGGATCGACGCCATAGGCCATGACCACCGGCAGGAAGATGGGCGTCGTGATGATGATCAGCGGCGACATGTCCATGAAGGTGCCGAGGATGAGCAGCACGATGTTGATCAACAGCAGGATGACCAGCTTGTTGTCGGATACCGACTGCAGAAAGGCGACCAGCGCCGCCGGCACCCTGAGATAGGCGAGCAGCCAGCCGAAGGCCGCCGCGCAGCCTATGATCATCAGCACCATGGCGGTGGTGCGCACCGACGCCGTCGTCGCCGCGACGAAGTCGCCCCAGCTCATCGAGCGGTAGATGATCAGCGTCACCAGGAAGGCATAGACGATGGCGATGCAGGAGCTCTCGGTCGCGGTGAAGATGCCGGACCTGACGCCGCCGAAGATGATGGCGATCAGGATGAGGCCGGGAATGGCGGCGACAAGCAGCTGCATGGCCCGGCCGAAGCCGGCGAAGGGCTCCGTCGGATAGCCGCGGCGGCTGGCAACCCAATAGGCCGTTATCATCAGCGACAACGCCAGCAGCAGACCCGGCAGCACGCCGGCCGTGAACAGGTCGGCGATCGAGATACGGCCGCCGGCCGAAATCGAATAGATGATCATGTTGTGGGACGGTGGAATGAGAAGCGCGATGATGGCGCCGACCGACGTGATGTTGACGGCGTAGTCGATGCCGTAGCCGCGCGCCTTCATTTGCGGGATCATCAGCCCGCCGACCGCCGACGCATCCGCCACCGCCGAGCCGGAAATGCCGCCGAACATGGTCGACGCAGCGATGTTGACCTGCCCCAGACCGCCCCGCAAATGGCCGACCAGGGAGCCTGCCAGTGCGACCAGCCGCGCGGCGATGCCGCCGCGCACCATCAGGTCGCCGGCGAAGATGAAGAAGGGGATGGCCATCAGCGAAAAGACGCTGACGCCGGAATTGAGCCGCTGGAACACCACGACCGGCGGCAGCTCGAGCGTGAGGATCGTCGCGAAGCTGGCGACGCCGAGGCAGAACGCGATCGGCGTGCCGATGACCAGCAGGAACACGAAGGTGCCGAAGAGGACCATAAGTGCCATGGTTCAGGGCTCCTCGCCGGTTGCATGGATGTCGGCGTCGACGGGCAGGCCGGCAAAACGCCCGGCCAGCCGTTCCAAGGAAAACAGGCAGACCAGCGCGCCACCCAGGATGATCGGCAGGAAGCTGACGCCGCCCGGCAAAGCGAGCGAAGGCATCACCGTGTTCCAGGTCAGCCTCGCCAACTGGACGCCATAGACGATCATGCCGGCGCCGAAGGCCAGCACGACGAGATCGGAAATGCTGCGCAGCACCGCCTTGCCCGAGGCAGGCAGGACATAGAGCAGCACGTCGAAGCCGAGATGCGTACGCTCGCGCACGCCGACGGCGGCACCCAGAAAAATGAACCAGCCCATCAGCAGCACCGAGAAGGATTCCGTCCAGCTCGGCGAACGGTTCAGCACGTAGCGCGAGAACACCTGCCAGAAGATGATGATCGTCATCAGCGTCAGGCCGGCGCCGCTGATCCAAAGTGCCAGCCGGGCGAGCCCGGAGAGGACGCGTTCCGCGCCCAGCCAGAAGCCTCGCATGGCCGACGCGCCCGAAGCCAGCGCGGGGGCCTTCGCGCTGCTCGGTCCGTTGCCCGTGCCGTTCATTTCTCGGCCTGTATGCGGGCGGCCAGGTCCTTCAGTTCGGGCGTCGACAGATACTTGTCGTAGACCGGCTTCATCGCGTCGATCAGCGGCTGCTTGTCGATCTCGCTGACCTTGACCCCCGCGGCCTCGACGATGCCGCGCGACTTCTTCTCCTGCGCGTCCCAGAGTTCGCGCATCTTGACGACGCTGTCCTTGGCCGCCTGCCGCACGATCGCCTGGTCTTCCGGCGACAGCCTGTCCCAGCTTGCCTTCGACATGACGAGCACTTCCGGCACGATCTGGTGTTCGTCCATCGTGTAATGCTTGGCGACTTCGTAGTGCTTGGCGGATTCGAAGCTCGGCCAGTTGTTCTCGGCGCCGTCGATGACGCCGGTCTGCAGCGCCGAATAGACCTCGCCATAGGCCATCGGCGTGGCATTGGCGCCAAGCGCGTTGACCATGTCGACGAACACGTCGGACTGGATGACGCGGAACTTCATGCCTTTCATGTCGGCCATAGAGGTGATGTCCTTCTTGGTGTTGTAGAAGGACCGCGCGCCGGAATCGTAGAAGGCGAGGCCGACAAGGTCGTGCGCCTCGAACGCCTTCAGGATCTGGTCGCCGACAGGGCCGTCCATGACGTGGCGCATATGCTCGACCGAGCGGAATATGTAAGGCAGCGACGGCACCGCGGTCTCCGGCACGATGCCGTTGAACGGTCCCATCGAGACACGGTCGAGGTCGATGACGCCGGCCTGGGTCTGCTCGATCGTGTCCTTCTCCTCGCCGAGCTGCGCCGAGTGATAGACCTCGATCGAATAGCGGCCGGCGGTGCGCTGCTTGATCAGGTCGCCCATGTACTTGACCGCCTCGACGGTCGGGTAGCCGTCCGGATGGGTATCCGAGGATCGCAGCACGGTTTCGGCGTTGGCAATACCGATCAGCAGCGAGCCGAAGGCAAACGTGGCCGCCGTCAATTTCGAAAAATGCAACATGACTTCCTCCCTTTGAAAATCGAAAACGTCCGGCTCAGAGCCGGTACGCATTTTTGACAAGCGTGTAGGCAAGCTCCTTCGCCAGTTCATGGGCCTCGTCCTCGCGCAGCCGGTGCTCGGCGACGAGGCGCGCCAGGAACGCGCAGTCGACGCGGCGCGCCACGTCGTGGCGGGCGGGGATCGACGGAAAGGCGCGGGTGTCGTCGTTGAAGCCGACCGTGTTGTAGAAGCCGGCGGTCTCGGTGGTCATCTCGCGGAAACGGCGCATGCCTTCCGGGCTGTCGTGGAACCACCAGGCCGGCCCGAGCTTCAGCGCCGGGTAGACGCCGGCCAGCGGCGCCAGTTCGCGCGTATAGCCGGCCTCATCCAGCGTGAACAGGATGACGGTGAGGTCACGCTCCAGCCCGACACAGTCGAGCAGCGGCTT
This sequence comes from Mesorhizobium sp. Cs1321R2N1, assembly GCF_037179725.1. Lineage (NCBI taxonomy): Bacteria > Pseudomonadati > Pseudomonadota > Alphaproteobacteria > Hyphomicrobiales > Phyllobacteriaceae > Mesorhizobium > Mesorhizobium sp. Cs1321R2N1. The sequence goes on from NZ_JAPYKP010000094.1 coordinate 12,835, forward strand.
CAGCGCCGTCACATAGTCGGTGCGCGTCGGGATGTCGAAGCCCTTGTCCCTGCCGAATTTCTGGAAAACACCAGGCGAATGGTTGCGCCAAGAGCCCGGATGGATCTGCAGCACCAGCCCGTCATCCCGGCTCATCTTGGCCATCTCGGTCAGCATCTGGGCGCGAAACAGCTTTCGTTCGCGCTCATCTTCCGAGCCGGCGCGGACCCGGTTGAACAGCTCCTGCGCCGCCGCGTCGGAAAGATTGGCGGTCTCCGCCGTCGGATGACCATGGTCCGATGAAGTCGCGCCGAAGCTCTTGAAGAAGGCGCGCCGCTGGCGGTGCGCCTCGAGATAGCCGGCCCAGGTCCCGGTGTCGCAGCCGGTGATCTCGCCGAGCCGATCCAGATTGGCCGAAAAGCCTTCGAAATCGGGATCGACGACGGCGTCCGGCCGATAGGCGGTGACGACGCGGCCCTCCCAGCCGCTGTCGCGGATCATCTGGTGCCATCTGAGGTCGTCGAGCGCGCCTTCGGTCGTTGCGATGACCTCGATGTTGAAGCGCTCGAACAGGGCGCGAGGGCGGAAGTTCTCCCACTGCAGTACCGTCGCGATCGTGTCGTAATGGCGATCGGCGGTTGCGGCGCTCAACGGCTCTTCGATGGCGAACAGATGGGCAAGCACATGGTCGAACCACAGCCGGGTCGGCGTGCCACGAAAGAGGTAATAGTGTTCGGCGAACAGCCGCCAGATCGCCCGGCCGTCGGTCTCGACGGGCGCACCATCGAGGGTCGGCACGCCGAGAGCCTCGAGCCGCACGCCCTGGCTGAACAGCATGCGAAAAATATAGTGGTCCGGCACGATGAGCAGCTGCGCGGGATCGGGGAACGGCTCGTTCAGCGCGTACCAGCGCGGATCGGTATGTCCGTGCGGGCTGATGATGGGCAGGTCCTTGATGCCGGCATAGAGATCGCGGGCGATCGAGAGCGGACGCGCCTCGGCTGGAAACAGCAAATCCGCATTGATCAGTGCCACGGCCATCCTCCCGGTCCTATCGGTAGGGTTGAGCAGAAATAATGTCAACATACAAAAATTGGATTGTTGTATGATGAGTTTTGAGCAAAGCTGAGCATTGTCGGCGAACGCCACCGGTGTTACGCCGCCAGTGTTCTGCGGCTTGCGATCCGCCTCCGGATACCAGCCGTGCCATAACCAGCCGTTTCACGAGATGAGTGCGCGAACCGATGACAGACCGCCGCCTTTCCAACCGCACGGCGCCAGCATTACCGGCCAAGGTCGCCGCGCCTCGATACGATCGCGGTGCCGTTACACCGGGCATCGTGCAACTGGGTGTCGGCGCCTTTCACCGCGCCCATCAGGCCGCCTACATCGATGAATGCCTGGCGGCCGGCGAGACGGGCTGGGGCATAACCGGCGTGTCATTGCGCAGCGCCGATACGCGCGACGCTCTGGCGCCGCAGGATGGGCTTTACACGCTGGCGGTCCGCGGCAGCGGCGGCGAGAAGCTGCATGTCATCGGCTCGATCGGTTCGATGCTGGTGGCGCCGGAAGATCCGGGCGCGGTGCTGGCGGTGCTGACCGATGCGCGCACCCGCATCGTGACGCTGACGATCACCGAGAAAGCCTATCTGCGGGCGGCGGGCGGTGGGCTGGACGCGACGCATCCCGACATCGTCCACGATCTAGCCAATCCGCAAAAGCCGAAGACGGCGCATGGTTTTCTGACCGAAGCGCTGGCCCGCAGGCTGGCCGCCGGCACCCCGCCTTTTACCGTGCTTTGTTGCGACAACCTGCCGGCCAACGGCGCCACCTTGCACAGGCTGCTGATCGAATTCGCCAAATTGCGCGATGCCAGTCCTGGTTCGGCGGGCGATGCTGGAATCGCCGGCCACATCGCCGGTCACGTCGCATTTCCCTCGAGCATGGTCGACCGCATCGTGCCGGCCACGACCGATGCCGACAGGTCGCGGATATCGGGCGAACTTGGTATCGAGGACGCTTGGCCCGTGATGACGGAACCCTTCAGCCAATGGGTGATCGAGGATGATTTCCCGGCCGGCCGTCCGGCCTGGGACAAATTCGGCGTCACCATGGTCGGCGATGTCGCTCCCTTCGAGGACATGAAGCTGAGGCTGCTCAACGGCGCGCATTCGGGCATCGCCTATCTCGGCCTGCTCAGCGGCCACGCCACGGTCGATAGCGCCTTCGCCGATCCGGCGATAAGGCAATTCGTCGATGCGCTGTGGGAGGAGGCCGTATCGACATTGCCGGATGATGCCGGCCTCGACACATCAGCCTATACGACCGAGCTCGCCGAGCGTTTTTCGAACACGGCACTTGCCCACCGCACGGCGCAGATCGCCAATGACGGCAGCCAGAAACTGCCGCAGCGCATCATCGCTTCGGCTATCGAGTGCCTCGAAGCCGGCGCCGAGCTGGTCCATCTCACGCTGGTGGTGGCAGCCTGGATCGCCGCCTGCGCGGCGCGCGGAAAGAGCTTGCCGGAGGGCCATTTCACCGATCCGCTCGATGCTCCGCTGACGGCGCTTTTGGACCAGCAGCTGCCGGCGAACGAAACCGTGACGGCGGTGTTCGATCTGACCGGCTTCGCCAGGGATCACGCCGAACGCCAGACGCTGATCGAACTCGTGGCCGTCCACCTCGTCCACCTGCGGCGGGACGGCCCGACTTTGGCTTTTGCTGCGCTCGGCATAGAGGGCGAAGGGCCGTAAGGCGAAGCTGGCAAGGATCAGCAGGCGATAGAGGACTTAACGCCGGTGCTACAGCATCGCCGCCATAGCTGAATTCTCGCCGCTCAAACAAAACAAAAAAGCGAGGCGAGTGCCCCGCTTTTCACTTCGCTTCTGAATTGAAGTTCAGGCCGGCAGGATGGCGCCTTCCAGCGTGGTGAGCTGGCCAAGGAACTGCTCCGCCTTGCTGCGCGCCTGGTCGTCCTTGGCGTCCACGGCGTCCTCCCTGGCTTCCTGGATGCGGCGGGCGAGATCGGCGCGGTCGACATCCTTCACCGCGACGGCCGATTCCGCCAGCAGCGTGCAGCCGGTGGGCACGATGTCGGCAAAGCCACCGAACACGACATAGCGTTCTTCGCTGCCCGAGGCGTTCTTCACCGTGACGACGCCCGGCTTGATCGTGGTCATGACCGGCGCGTGATGGGCCATGACGGTCATCTCGCCTTCGGCGCCTGGAATAACGACGGATTCGACCTCGGCGGAAACCAGCAGGCGCTCCGGAGACACCAGTTCGAACTTGAAAGCTTCAGCCATGATTATCTAGCGAGTAGGGAATAGTGAGTAGCGAGTAGGGAAGAAAACTCGCTCGGCTCACATTTACCCTATTCGCTACTCCCTATTCGCTATTCGCTTGAATTACGCCGCTTCAGCCGCGAGGCGCTGTGCCTTCTCGACTGCTTCGTCGATGCCGCCGACCATGTAGAAGGCGGCTTCCGGCAGGTGGTCATAATCGCCGTTGCAGAGGCCCTTGAAGCCCTTGATGGTGTCGGCGAGGTCGACCAGCTTGCCCGGCGCGCCGGTGAACACTTCGGCGACGAAGAACGGCTGCGACAGGAAGCGCTCGATCTTGCGGGCGCGGGCCACCGTCTGCTTGTCCTCTTCCGAGAGCTCGTCCATGCCCAGGATGGCGATGATGTCCTGCAGCGACTTGTAGCGCTGGAGGATCGACTGCACCTGGCGGGCGACGCCATAGTGCTCGTCGCCGACGACCAGCGGGTCGAGCATGCGCGAGGTCGAGTCCAGTGGATCGACGGCCGGATAAATGCCCTTTTCGGCGATCGAACGGTTCAGCGTCGTCGTCGCGTCAAGGTGAGCGAATGAGGTCGCCGGCGCCGGGTCGGTCAAGTCGTCGGCCGGCACGTAGATCGCCTGCACCGAGGTGATCGAGCCCTTGGTGGTGGTGGTGATGCGTTCCTGCAGCGCGCCCATGTCGGTGGCGAGCGTCGGCTGATAGCCCACGGCCGACGGGATACGGCCGAGCAGCGCCGACACTTCAGAACCCGCCTGCGTGAAGCGGAAGATGTTGTCGACGAAGAACAGCACGTCCTGGCCCTGGTCGCGGAAATATTCGGCAACCGTCAGGCCGGTCAGGCCGACGCGGGCGCGCGCGCCCGGCGGCTCGTTCATCTGGCCGTACACCAGCGCCGCCTTCGAGCCTTCGCCGCCGCCCTTCTTGTTGACGCCGGATTCGATGAACTCGTGATAGAGGTCGTTGCCTTCGCGGGTGCGCTCGCCGACGCCGGCGAACACCGAGTAACCACCATGCGCCTTGGCAATGTTGTTGATCAATTCCTGGATCAGCACGGTCTTGCCGACGCCGGCGCCGCCGAACAGGCCGATCTTGCCGCCCTTGGCGTAGGGAGCCAACAGGTCGAGCACCTTGATGCCGGTGATCAGGATCTGCGCTTCCGTCGATTGTTCGATATAGGCCGGAGCCGGCTGATGGATCGAGCGCAATTCGACCGCGTCGACCGGGCCTGCTTCGTCGACCGGCTCGCCGATGACGTTGATGATGCGGCCGAGCATGCCCGGGCCGACCGGCACGGCGATCGGGCCGCCGGTGTCGCGCACTTCCTGGCCGCGCACCAGGCCTTCGGTGGAGTCCATGGCGATGCAGCGCACGGTGTTTTCACCGAGATGCTGGGCAACTTCGAGCACCAGCCGGTTGCCGACATTGTCGGTCTCGAGCGCGTTCAGGATCGGCGGCAGATGCTCGCCGAACTGCACGTCGACGACCGCGCCGATGACCTGGCGGACCTTGCCGACAACGCCGGTGGCCCTGGTGGCCACGGCCTGGGTCCTGGCAGCGGCGGCCTTGGCCGGCGCTGCTGCTGCCTTGGCCGGGGCCGCCTTTGCCGCCGCTGCCGGAGCCTTGGCCGCCTTCGCCGGGGCTGCTGCCTTCGGGGTTGCCTTCTGCGGGGTCGCTGCTTTCGCCATCGTCTTTACCCTTTTCGTCCTTTGTTTCTCACGCGGTCCGGTTCGCGGGCCATGACCCGCGGACCGCGCCTAGAGCGCCTCGGCGCCCGAAATGATTTCGATCAGTTCCTTGGTGATCTGTGCCTGCCGCTGGCGGTTGTAGGTGATCGACAGTTTGTTGATCATCTCACCGGCGTTGCGCGTCGCATTGTCCATGGCGCTCATCTTGGCGCCCATTTCGCCCGCCGCGTTTTCGAGCAGCGCGCGGAAAACCTGCACCGCGATGTTGCGCGGGATGAGGTCGGACAGAATTTCGCCCGGCTCCGGCTCATACTCGTAGACGGCGCTGGCGCCATCCGTCGACTCGGGCCGAGCCGAAGAGGCGGACGCTGCCGGAATGATCTGCTGCGCGGTCGGAACCTGGCTGATCACCGATTTGAACTGCGAATAGAACAGCGTGCAGACGTCGAAGGCGCCCTCGTTGAACAGGTGGATGACCTTGCGGGCGATCGCATCGGCATTGACGAAGCCGAGCGTCTTGACCTCGCGCAGATCGACTCGATCGATGATCATCGCGGCATAGTCGCGGCGCAGTATGTCGAAACCCTTCTTGCCGACGCAGATGATCTTGACCTGCTTGCCATCGGCCAGCAGCCGGCGGATATGGTCGCGGGCATGACGGGCGATCTGCGAATTGAAGCCGCCGCACAGGCCGCGCTCGGCTGTGCAGACGACGAGCAGATGCACGTCATCCTTGCCGGTTCCCGCCATCAGCGCCGGGGCATCGCCACCGCCACCGACAGCCTGGGTGATGTTGGCCAGGACGGAACCCATGCGCTCCGAATAGGGACGCGCCGCTTCCGCCGCCTCTTGCGCACGGCGCAGCTTCGCCGCGGCGACCATCTGCATCGCCTTGGTGATCTTCTGCGTCGCCTTGACCGAGGCGATACGGTTACGAAGGTCTTTTAATGAAGGCATGCTTCAAACCTGATCCCGTCTTGCACTTCGCTCAGGCGAAGGTCTTGGCGAAGGCGTCGATCTCGGCCTTCAGCTTGGCGCGCAGATCGTCCGACAGCGCCTTTTCCTTGCGGATGGCGTCGAGGACGTCCTTGCCGGCCGAACGCATGTGGCTGAGCAGGCCGTGCTCGAACTTGCCGACCTGGTTGACCGGCAGCTTGTCGAGATAGCCATTGACGCCGGCGAAGATCACCGCGACCTGTTCTTCCGTCTTCAGCGGCGAGAACTGCGGCTGCTTCAGAAGTTCGGTCAGGCGCGAGCCGCGGTTGAGCAGGCGCTGCGTGGCGGCATCGAGATCCGAGCCGAACTGCGCGAAAGCAGCCATTTCGCGGTACTGCGCGAGCTCGCCCTTGATCGAGCCGGCAACCTGCTTCATCGCCTTGATCTGCGCCGAGGAACCGACGCGCGACACCGACAGGCCGACGTTGACGGCCGGACGGATGCCCTGGAAGAACAGGTTGGTTTCGAGGAAGATCTGGCCGTCGGTGATCGAGATCACGTTGGTCGGAATGTAGGCCGACACGTCGTTGGCCTGCGTCTCGATGACCGGCAGGGCGGTCAGCGAGCCGCCTCCCAGGTCGTCGTTGAGCTTGGCGGCGCGCTCGAGCAGGCGCGAGTGCAGGTAGAAGACGTCGCCCGGATAGGCTTCGCGGCCCGGCGGACGGCGCAGCAACAGCGACATCTGGCGATAGGCCACGGCCTGCTTCGACAGATCGTCATAGCTGATCAGCGCATGCATGCCGTTGTCGCGGAAATATTCGCCCATGGTGCAGGCCGTGAACGGCGCCAGGAACTGCATCGGCGCCGGATCGGACGCGGTGGCGGCGACGATGATCGAATATTCGAGCGCGCCGCGCTCTTCCAGCACCTTGACGAACTGCGCGACGGTCGAGCGCTTCTGGCCGACGGCGACGTAGACGCAGTAGAGCTTTTCCTTCTCAGGACCGTTGTCGTGCACCGACTTCTGGTTGAGCATCGTGTCCAGGATGATGGCGGTCTTGCCGGTCTGGCGATCGCCGATGACCAGCTCGCGCTGGCCGCGGCCGACCGGGATCAGCGCATCGATGGCCTTGAGGCCGGTCGACATCGGCTCGTTCACCGACTTGCGCGGGATGATGCCGGGCGCCTTGACGTCGACGCGCTTGCGCTCGATCGCCTTGATCGGGCCCTTGCCGTCAATCGGGTTGCCGAGCGCGTCGACGACGCGGCCGAGCAGGCCGGGGCCGACAGGCGCGTCGACGATGGCACCGGTGCGCTTGACGGTGTCGCCTTCCTTGATGTCGCGGTCGGCGCCGAAGATGACGACGCCGACATTGTCGGCTTCGAGATTGAGCGCCATGCCGCGGATGCCGCCGGGGAATTCGACCATTTCGCCGGCCTGGACATTGTCGAGACCGTAAACGCGGGCGATACCGTCACCGACGGACAGCACCTGTCCGACTTCGGAGACCTCGGCCTCCTTGCCGAAATTCTTGATCTGGTCTTTCAGAATTGCGGAAATTTCCGCGGCGCGGATGTCCATCAGCCGACCTCTTTCAGTGCAAGCTTGAGCGAATTGAGTTTGGTTTTGAGCGACGTATCGATCTGGCGCGAGCCCATCTTGACCACCAGTCCGCCGAGCAGCGACGGGTCGACGGTGACGGAAATGGCCACGTCCTTGCCGGCAACGCTCTTCAGCGCCGCCTTGAGTTCGGTCTGCTGGGCCGCGGTCAGCTCATGCGCCGACGTCACTTCAGCAGCAGCCTCGCCACGGTGCTCAGCGGCGATCTGGCGGAATGCCTTGATCATGCCGGGCACCGCGAACAGGCGGCGGTTCTTGGCGACGACGCGCAGGAAATTGCCAGTCAGGCCGGTGATGCCGGCCTTGTCGGCGATCGCCGCGATGGCCTTGGCCTGGTCCTCGCTGGAGAATACCGGGCTGTTGATCAGCCGGGTGAGGTCCGCGCTGCCCGCCAGCATGGCCTCGAAACCGTTCAGGTCGGCCTCGACCTTGGCCACGGAATTTGACTGCGATGCCAGTTCGAACAGCGAACCGGCATAGCGCTCTGCGACACCTGAGATTGGCGATGACGATTGGGCCACGGACCGTCTTTTCTCTTGTCTGACAGGCCGCAGATTGTTGGCGCGAGCAAAAACTCTGGCTAAATCTTTGACCTTACTGCATTTTTCCAAGCACGGAGGCGCGGCTTCCGCTATCCCCGGCCGAAAGTCGATTGCCGTCTAGCACAGGCATTTTAAGACCGCAATGCGTCGTTCCGCATGGTTTTCAGGCACTATTGTCGCATCCGGCGAAAGACTCGGGTCCTGCGCGCCGGAATACCCTTGGATTCAGGGCACAAAGCCGAAGGCAAAGGCGAGCGGCAAGGCCGCGAGCGCGAGTTCCACCACGATGGAAACCCAGTGAAAGGTGTATTGGCGCTATCCGACATCATCGACAGCAGCCGGCCGAAGGCGGTGAACAGCCAGGAGAAGCCGAGCGCCATGTAGACCAGCGGCTGCGCGAGCAGGATGCAGCACAAGCCGACCCCTAGATAGAAGCCCGACATGCGGCCTCGGCCTTCGGCGATCGCCGCCGCCTTCTCGGGTTTGGCCTGCAGGCGCAGGATGCGGAACGCCAGGCCCGGCGCCAGGAAGAACAGGAGGCCGAGCAGCACGGTGAAGACCGCACTCGACCAGGCCAGCCATTCGCCCTGGCTCGTCGGCCATGGAAGCGCAAAATCCATCGTGTCCCCTCGAAAAGGCTGCTTTGAAATCGCGGGCATTCTAGCGGAGGAAAAATGCCGCGCCAGATGGCTCCAGGCACTTTAGGAGACGCGCATCAACCGAGCGCGAATTCCACCGCCGCCTCGGCATGGATGCGCGTCGTATCAAAAACCGGAATGTCGAAATCGCCCTGGCCGATCAGCATGGTGATCTCGGTGCAGCCCATGATCAGGCTGTCGGCGGCCTCTTCGCGGCGAAGGCGGTTTGCCTCGGCGACATAGGCGGCCTTCGAAGCTTCGGAGACAACGCCCTGGCAGAGTTCCTCGTAGATGACGCGATGGACCATGTCGCGCCCGGCCTCATCGGGCACCACTGGCGAGAGGCCATATTTGTCGGCAAGCCGGCCCTTGTAGAAGTCCTGCTCCATGGTGAACCGCGTCGCCAGCAGCGCCGGGCGCTGCAAACCGGCCTGCCTGATCGCGGCCGCGGTGGCATCGGCAATATGGATCAGCGGGATCGACACGGACGCCTGCACCGGGTCGGCCAGCTTATGCATGGTGTTGGTGCACAAGAGCAGACCTTCCGCGCCGCCGGCCTCAAGCTTGCGCGCGGCATCGGTCAGCAGCGCGCCGGCGCCGTCCCAATCGCCATGATGCTGCCGTTCGGCGATCTCGGCGAAGTCGAACGACCACATGAGCAGCTTCGCCGAATGCAGCCCACCCAGCCGCTCGCGCACGATCTTGTTGAGCAGGCGGTAGTAGATCGCGGTCGATTCCCAGCTCATGCCGCCGAGCAGGCCAAGGGTTTTCATGTGATCTTTCCGTTTCTCTCGCCGAGATAACTGTAGCTGAAATTGCGTCCCTACAAAAAACTCTGGGGGTCGATGTCGACCTGCACCCGGACCGAGCCGCGCTGCTTCGGTCCGTTGGCGAGCATTGCCCTGATAAAACCCTGCATGTCGGCGCGCCGTTCGCCCTGGATCAGCAGGCGGAAGCGGTGGCGGCCGCCGAGCAGCGACAGCGGGGCTTCCGCAGGACCGAGCACGAACAGGTCCGACGCTTCC
>NZ_JAPYKP010000095.1:0-22192 GCF_037179725.1 Mesorhizobium sp. Cs1321R2N1
GCAGGCGGCACGGGCGGGTTCGACCACCGTGAAAACCGGTCTGGCTTCGCCGAGCACGATGGCGAGATGGCCGGCGATCGCGGCCGCGATACCGCCGACGCCGGCCTGCACGAAGACATGGGTCGGCGGTTCGGAGAGCTGGCGCAGCGCCTCGCGCACGATCGCCGTGTAACCCTGCATGACAAGGCCTGGAATGCGTTCGTAGCCCGGCCATGAGGTATCGGAAACCACCGTCCAGCCTTTCTCCGCGGCGATGCGCGCCGCCTGCCTGATCGAATCGTCGTAATTGCCGTCGACGCGGATCATCTCGGCCCCATAGCGGGCGATGGCCGCGACGCGCTCGTCGCTGACGCCGGCATGGACAAAGATCACCGCCTTGGCACCGACGAGCTCGGCGCCTTGCGCGACGGAGCGGCCATGATTGCCGTCGGTGGCGCATGCAACCGTCATGGTCGCTGCAACCGACCGGACTTCGGGCCGATCGAGATCGCCGACATCGACGGAGCGGCCGAGCCGCTTGCTGGCCTCTTCCAGGACCAGGCGGAAGACCGCATAGGCGCCGCCCAACGCCTTGAAGCTGCCGAGGCCGAGACGAAAGCCCTCATCCTTGACATGCAGGGCAGCGAGACCGAGTTCGCCAGCCAGCGCCGGCAGCGCGTGCAGCGGCGTCGTCAGATGATTGTCACGGCGGGCAAGGAAACGCTCGACCGTGTCCGCCCCGCCGATGCCGAGGATTTCGGCATCGGCCGCGTCCAGCGGTCGGCCATGCAAGGCGTTTCGGTTGGGCAGGAACATTGACGGTCTCTCCTCGGCGTCGTCTGAGAGAAGATATTGCAGGAGATGCGCAAAAGGCGCTGTAATTCGGCACCTAGAATGCAAGTTTCTTTCGTCAGGATACGCCAGTGCCTCAGCCGCCAGGTTCACTCGACAGCTTCGATCTTGCTATCCTTACCATTTTGCAGCGGGACAACACGACGCCGCAGCGGCTGATCGGCGAGGCAGTGAACCTGTCGGCACCGGCGGTGCAGCGCCGCATCAAGCGCATGGAGCAGACCGGTGTCATCGCCGGCAATGTCGCCATTGTGGAGCCGGCGGCCCTCGGTCAGCCCATCACCATCTTCGTCGAGGTCGAGCTGGAAAGCGAACGCACCGAACTGATCGATGCGGCCAAGCGGCAATTCTCGGCGGAGCCGCAAGTGCAGCAATGCTATTATGTCACCGGCGAAAGCGACTTCATCCTCATCATCACCGTGGCCGACATGGGCGCCTACGAGGCGCTGACGCGAAAACTGTTCTTCGGCAGCAACAATGTGCGGAAGTTCCGCACCTTCGTCGCCATGGACCGCGTCAAGGTCGGGTTGACGGTGCCCTTGCCTGGATGAGCCGGTGGCACCCTTGCCACGTTTCTGACATTCTGGATCGCGAATTGGCGGTGGAGGCGCGCATGGACGAAACCACGAAAGTCGCGATCATCGGTGCCGGACCGGCGGGCCTGGCGGTTGCTGCGTGCCTGCGGCAAGCCGGGCTGGATTTCGTCATGCTCGAAAAGGAGCAGCAGGCAGCGCCAGCCTGGCGGCGTCACTACGACCGCGTGCATCTGCATACGACCAAGCGTTACTCCTCGCTGCCCTTCGTCCCCTTCCCCAAGGACTATCCGCGCTATGTGCCGCGCCATCTCGTGGTCGAGTATCTCGAAGCCTATGCAAAGCGTTTCGACCTCGAGCCCCGCTTCGGAGAGACGGTGCGGGCGATCGCCCGGGAGGGCCGCGGTTGGCGGGTGGAATCGACATCCGGCGCCTCACGCGCTTCGCATGTGGTGATCGCGTCCGGCTACAATGCCGAGCCCTTGCTGCCCAAATTCGCCGGCATCGACACCTTCAAGGGCAAGACGCTGCACAGCGCCGACTATCGCAACGCCACGCCTTTTGCCGGCCAATCGGTGCTGGTCGTCGGCATGGGCAATACCGGTGCGGAGATTGCGCTCGATCTGGCGGAAGCCGGCGCCCGACCGACGATCTCGGTGCGTGGCGGCGTTCACATCGTGCCGCGTCAACTGTTCGGCGTGCCGATCCAGATGGTCGGCATGGCGACGCGGCTCGGGCCGCAGCGCATCAACGACGCCCTATTCCCCGTCATCCTCGATCTGGTGCTGGGCAGGCTGGAGAAGTTTGGGCTCAGACGGCCGAAGCAGGGACTGCTGCAGCAGATCGCGCTTGCATCGCGCATTCCGGTGATCGATGTCGGCACCATCGGCAAGATCCGCGAGGGCGCGATCAAGGTGGCGCCCGACATCGCTGAAATCTCGGAGCGCGGTGCCCGTTTTGCGGACGGCAGGAACAGCGAATTCGACGCCATCCTCTTCGCCACCGGCTATCGGCCGGGCTATGCCAGGTTCCTCGAACCCGGCATCGAGCCGGGGCCTAGCGGCGTCAATGCCCGTGCTTCGGATCTCGGCCTCTATCTGGTCGGCTTTCACAACGCGGTCACCGGGCTGCTGCGCGAAATCGGCATCGAAGCCCAGGCGGTCGCCGACGACATCCGCCAGCGGCAAAACAGGAAAAAGGCGACTGAGACCCTGCCGGTGTGAAATTTGGCCGCGCTCTCAATCGGCCGCGGATGATGTCCTGAGCATCATGCCGGCGATCTCCTTCGTCAGTTTGGCGGCGACAAGCGCCGTCACATTGGAGAGGTCCTGGCTCGGATTGTATTCAACGATATCAGCAGCAACGATCGGCTGGTTGATGCCTTGAATCAGGTTGATGACTTGCCGTGTCGACAGCCCGCCAGGCTCACGATGGGAGACGCCGGGCGCAAAAGCAGGATCGAGCCCGTCGATATCCATCGAGATATAGACGGGCGTCTTGAGATCAAGGGACAGGCTTTCGCTGAAATGCGCAGCCTCCACGACCTCTACGCCAAAGCGCTTGAACTGATCGCGGTGATGGTCGTTCACGGTGCGCAAGCCGATCTGGATCAGGCGGTCGGCAAGCCGCTCCTCCATGATCCGTGCGAAAGGCGATGTGTGCGAACGCGGATTGTCACCGTAGGCATGATAGATGTCGGGGTGGGCATCGATGTGAACGATCGTCAGGCTTGGATGGCGACGGCGCACCGCACGCAGCACCGGCCAGGAGATGGCGTGATCGCCGCCCAGGCTGATCAGGGGATGGCCTGCGTCCAGCGCGCGGTCGACTTCGCTTTCGATCCGCTGCCAGGGGTCGCCCGGTTGGGCGAAGTCGATGTCGCCATGATCGACGAAACGGCCGGTCAGGTCGAGGCCAGTCTCGCTCCATGAGGAGTAAGCATCGCTGATGAGTTCGCGCCTGATGAGCGGTGGCGCCTTAGCAGCCCCCTGAAGATAGGACGAATTCTCGTCATGCGGTATTCCCAGAAGCGAAATCGCGCCGGCCATCGACACTCTCCCATTTGCGACGAACGACTGCCTCTATAGAGACGGGAGTTGGCGTTCGCGACCGCTGGTGCTTGGGCCAGAGGTGGAATCGGGACGGGAAATCAGCAGCGCTAGGCGCCCAGGTCTTCCGCCCTGCGCAGCCACACCTTGTTGTCGTGGAAGGCAGCGCCGCCGTAGGGGGCGGGCGCATCGGCTCCCGTCAGCACGTTGATGCCCTCGCCGCGCTCATGCGCGCTGTTCGGCCAGATGCCTTCGGCGATCACGACACCGCGCTTGATACCGTCGAACAATTTGGCGTGCAGCACCACCTCGCCGCGCATGTTGCCAATCTCGACACGGTCGCCGTCGGCAAGATCGAGAGCCGCCGCATCGTCGGGATGCAGCAGGAGCTCCGGGCGGCCCTCCTTGGCCTTCGACACCGGTGTTTCGGAAAAGGTCGAGTTGAGGAAGTTGCGCGCCGGCGAGGTCGCCAGCCGGAACGGATGCGCTTCGTCGGCCACCTCGATCAGGTCGACATGGTCGGGAAATTCGGGCAATAGCGCCACCGGGCCGAACAAGCCCATGCTCTTCGGCGGCCGGTTGGGAGCCGCCTGCCCGGTCCAGTCGGCGCGGAAGCGGAATTTTCCGTCTGCGTGACCAAAGCCCCTGATGAAATGCGCCGTGTCGAAATGCGGCTGCAGGTCGATCCACTTCTCGTCCTTCAAGGAGTCGAAACTGCCCAGCCCGCGCTTGCCAAGAATGATGTCGATATGCTGCTGTTCGGTGAGGCCGAAGCCCGGCCTGTCGGCGACACCGAGGCGCTCGGCCAGTTGCTCGATGACGAAATGGTTGGTGCGCGGCCCTTCCGGCGGCTCGATCAGTTTTGGGCCGAGCGTGATGTGCTGGTTGCCGCCGCCCTTGTAGATGTCGTCGTGCTCGACGAACATCGTCGCCGGCAGCACGACATCGGCCAGCTTGGCGGTGTCGGTCATGAACTGCTCGTGCACGCAGGTGAACAAATCGTCGCGCAGGAAACCCTGCTTCACCAGCCGCTGCTCGGGCGCGACATTCACCGGATTGGTGTTCTGGATCAGCATCGCCGTCACCGGCGGTCCGCCATAAAGCGCGTCGCTGGCGCCGGTCAGCACCGGGCCGATACGCGAATGGTCGAGATAGCGGATCGAAGGATCGCGCATCCTCGTGCCTTCCAGCACATCCTGGTTGAGTTTGAAGATGCCGGAATTGGAATGGAAGGCGCCGCCGCCCTCATACTGCCAGGAGCCGGTGACCGCGGCGATGCAGGACGCCGCATGCATGTTGACGGCGCCGTTGCGTTGGCGCGCAAAGCCATAGCCGAGGCGGAAATACGTTTTCCTGGTCGTGCCGACCAATCGCGCGAAGGCCTCGATCTCGGCAACGCCAAGGCCAGTGATTGCGGCAGCCCATTCCGGGGTGCGGGTGGCAAGATGCGCTTCCAGTCCTTTCGGATCGTCGGTGTATTTTTCGAGATAGGCGCGGTCGGCCAGGCCTTCCCTGAACAGGACGTGCATGACAGCACAAGCCAGCGCGCCATCGGTGCCGGGCTTCAGGACCAGGCCCATATCGGCCTGTTTCATGGTCGCGTTTTCATAGACGTCGACGACGACGATTGTCGCGCCACGTTCCTTGCGCGCCTTGATGGCGTGGGTCATGACGTTGACTTGCGTCACCACCGCATTGGTGCCCCAGATCACGACGCAATCGGATTTGCCCATCTCGCGCGGGTCCGGTCCGCGCAAGGCGCCTGCCCCCATCATCCAGCCGGTCCATGCGAGATTGGTGCAGATCGAGCCGAAGAAGCCCGAGTATTTTTTCGCGTGCCGCAGCCGGTCGATGCCGTCGCGCTGCACCAACCCCATCGTGCCTGCGTAATAGTAAGGCCAGACCGTCTCCGAGCCATACTTCTCCTCGGCCGAGATGAACTTTTCGGCGACGAGGTCGAGTGCGGCCTCCCAGCTTGATTCCTGCCAGACGCCCTCGCCCTTGGCGCCCTTGCGCACCAGCGGCTTCAGCAGACGGTCGGGATGATGGACGCGGTCGGCATAGCGCGCGACCTTGGCGCAGACGACGCCCGACGTATAGCTGTTGGCCTTGGCGCCATGGACACGCCCGATGCGGTTGCCATCGAGCAGTTCGACCTCGAGCGCGCAGGTCGACGGACAATCATGCGGACAGGCCGAATGGCCGATGCGGAGGTTCGCGTGCTGGTTCATGGGGGCAAACTAGCCGTTTATAACTGCCACGTGTAGGGCCAGATGGTGCCTTCCCTTCTCCCCTTGTGGGAGAAGGTGGATCGGCGCGCAGCGCCGAGACGGTTGAGGGGTGCTCCAGCGGAATGAGACGCTGGCGTTCCCTGGAACACCCCTCATCCGTCGCCTTCGGCGACACCTTCTCCCACAAGGGGAGAAGGAAGAATCGCTCTCCCTACTCCGCCGTGCCTTCCTCATACTCCGCGGACATGGTCAGCCATTTTTCTTCGTGGCCGGCAAGCGTCTGCGCAAGCTGCGAGCGTTCCTTGGCGAGCCTTGTCGCCGTCGACGGATCCTTTTCGTAGACCGCCGGGTTGGCGAGTTCGTCCTCGATGCCGTCGATGCGCTTGCGGATGCGGTCCATCAGCGCCTCGGTGGCGCGGATTTCCTTGGCCAACGGTTCGAAGGCGGCGCGGCGCGCGGCCGCATCGCGGCGGCGGTCGGCTTTTGACGCCTTGTCGGCCTCCCGCTTGCCGCGACGGTCGCCGGAGATGCCGGTGACCAGCGTCTTGTAGTCCTCCAGGTCGCCGTCATACGGATTGACCGCGCCGTCCTTCACCAGCCACAGCCGGTCGGCGGTCGCCTCGAGCAGATGGCGGTCGTGCGAGATCAGGATGACGGCGCCGGGAAATTCGTTGAGCGCATGGATCAGCGATTCGCGGCTGTCGATGTCGAGATGGTTGGTCGGCTCGTCGAGGATGAACAGGTTTGGCCCCTCGAAGGCGGACAGCCCCATCAACAGCCGCGCCTTCTCGCCACCGGACAGGTCCCTGGCGGGCGTGTTCATCTTCTCGGTCGTGAGGCCGAATTGGGCGACACGGCCGCGCACTTTCGATTCCGGCGCCTCCGGCATCATCCGGCGGACATGCTCATAGGCGTTTTCCTCAGGGCGCAGATCGTCAAGCTGATGCTGGGCAAAGATCGCCACCTTCAGCCCGGGCGCCACCGTCATGGTGCCGGTCTCCTGCTTCAGACGGCCCGACAGCAGCTTGGCGAACGTCGACTTGCCATTGCCATTGGCGCCAAGCAGCGCGATGCGGTCGTCGGCGTCGATGCGCAGCGTCATCTTCTTCAGGATCGGCTGGCCCTCGGTATAGCCGACATTGACATTGTTCAGCGCAACGATCGGCGAGGCCACCGTCTTCACAGGTTCGGGGAAAGAGAACGGCCGCACCGTGTCGTTGACGATGGCCGAGATCGGCTTCATCTTTTCCAGCGCCTTGATGCGCGACTGTGCCTGTCTTGCCTTGGAGGCCTTTGCGCGAAAACGCTCGACGAAGGATTCCATGTGCTTGCGGGCGGCTTCCTGCTTGACCCGGCCCTTTTCCTGCAATTCCTTCTGCTCGGTGTACTGGCGCTCGAACTGGTCGTAGCCGCCGCGCCAGAACGTCAGCTTCTTCTGGTCGAGGTGAACGATCGAATTGACCGCACGGTTGAGCAGATCGCGGTCGTGCGAAATCAGAAGCACGGTGTGCGGATACTTTGAAACGTAGTTCTCAAGCCACAGCGTGCCTTCGAGGTCGAGATAGTTGGTCGGCTCGTCGAGCAGCAGGAGATCCGGCTCGGAAAACAGCACGGCGGCCAACGCCACGCGCATACGCCAGCCTCCGGAGAAGGACGAGGCCGGACGGCGCTGCGCGGCGTCGTCGAAGCCGAGGCCGGCGAGGATGGTGGCCGCGCGCGACTCGGCCGAATGGGCGTCGATATCGGCAAGCCGCATATGGATGTCGGCGATACGGTGTGGATCGGTGGCGGTCTTTTCTTCTTCGAGCAACGCCGTGCGCTCAAGGTCGGCCTTGAGCACGATCTCTATCAGCGGGTCCTCGGTGCCAGGTGCTTCCTGCGCCACCTGGCCGATGCGCGTATTCTTCGGCAGGCTGATCGAGCCGGTCTCGGAGGGAAAATCGCCTGTTATAGCCTTGAACAGCGTCGTCTTGCCGGTGCCGTTGCGGCCGACAAGACCGGCCTTGGTGCCGGCCGGCAAGGTGAGCGAGGCGTGATCGAGAAGCAAGCGCCCCGCCATGCGGAGCGAGAGGTCATTGATGATAAGCATGGCCGCGCTTTTGCACTGGACATCAACGCTTCGCAAGACCTTGCGGGCCAGTTGGCAGCACAAGGCCTGGAAACGGCGCACATAATGCGCCGCCAGAGCAGCCGATCAGTGATCTGCCATACCGGCCAGCAAGGCCTCAGGCAGTGGCCTTGCCACGCTTTGTCGCCTTGGCCACGACTGCCGGCGCAGCGGCCGGCTTGCGGCCAAGTCCCGTCGATTTCGCCAGCGCCGACCGGGTCGCCGAGTAATTCGGGGCGACCATCGGATAATCCGGCGGCAAACCCCATTTGGCCCGATAGTCGTCCGGGCTCAAACCGTAGTCTGTCCTGAGGTGTCGCTTGAGCGACTTGAACTTCTTGCCGTCCTCCAGGCAGATGATGTAGTCGGGAAACACCGACTTTTTCGGATTTACAGCCGGAACCAGGCTCGGGCTTTCCACGACGGCCGCGCCAGCCAGCTTTCGGACCGAGGCGCTGACGCTGGCAATCAGGTCAGGCAGGCCAGAAGCCGGAAGCGGATTGTTGCCTACATAGGCCGAGACAATATCGGCGGTTAGCTCGATAACGGTCTTATCCTCGATATTTGACAATTCTTTCACCTTATTTGTGACAAAGTCATCTACCCCAGTGAAGACTTTTGTCGATGTATCTCTTTAACCGTGTCCCCCGACGGACCGCCAAGTCCCAAAACGAATCAAGACTTGGCATCAACTACCTTTATGGGAAATCGACGTCGCGCAAATTAGAAAATCTAATACTTCGAAGCGACAGACTTGGTTGTCCGGCCATCCGCCAATATCTCAAGAATACGCTTCCAGCGGGCACACCGCCCGAAATCCTTCTGCTCAATTGCCTTTTCAGCCTTCATCGCGGCATAAAGTGGTGCCTCCGCGCCGAATTCCTTGATGAGCCAGTGCGCTTCCTGCCTGGCGAGACGTTCATTGTCGTCAAACATAGTCTTGCGCCTCCGTACGCTCCAGGCCGACCGCGACACAACTGCCGATCACGAGGACGGCTCCGGCAATGGCGGTCGTCGTCAGCCGTTCGCCGGACAAGGTCAGCAGCAGCGTCGAGGCAATCGGCGTGAGATAGGCGACGACAGCGACCTTGCCGCTGCCTCCGAGCTTCAAGGCGTGCGACCAGAAGTAATAACCCAGCCCCATCGGCCCGGCGCCGAGATAGAGCCCGAGGGCCAGATCCATCCCGGTGGGCCAGGCGACGCCTTCGCGAGCGGACCATATGAGTGTCAACGCGCCGCCAACCAGCGACGAGGGCAACAACATGCGGTCCGGCGAATTGGCGAGCCGTCCCACCATCACCGAATAGAAAGCCATGCACAGCGCAGATCCGAATGCGGCCAGATAGCCGGCGAGGTCACCCTGGAACCAGGTGCGGTCACGTCCTCCCGAAATCACCAACGCGACGCCGACGAACCCAAGAGCCGCGGCAAGGCCCAGCAAAGCCGGACGCCGGGGATTGTCGAAGGCGACCACTGCCGCGGCAACCATCAAGGGCCAGGTGTAGGCCACGAGATTGGCTTCTATCACCGGCATCAAGGCAAATGAGATATATTGCAGCACCATGGTGCCGACCAGACCGATAAAGCCAACCGCGAGCGGCGCAAGCGCGGTGCTCGCCGTGACTGCCGCGGCTTTCTCGCGGCTCATCAACCGGATGACCGCGAACACCAGTGCGGCCCCTACAAATTGCAGGAATTGCACTTGCGACACCGGGTGACTGGCCAGCAGGGATTTGCCGACCAGCGCATTTGTCGACCACAACGCCACCGCGCCGGTGGCGAAGACCAGCACGGATACCGAGCCCGATCGATGCCGAAAGAACCGGCAAGGGCTATCCCTGTGGTCGACCATGATCCTGTCCGAAACCGGTTTCCACTTTTCGGGGTCATGGGTCGTTACCATGATTCCCTGGCTCCGCCCGGAACCGGCGCTTCGGCAGGGGTGGGCGTCGGATGTTCCGCCTCGAACCGGCGATAGGCCGGCAATTGGTTGGTCCACACGTCTTCGGCCAGTTCGTTGACCCACTCGCGGTCGTGATCGTTGTCGGCGGCAAGATAGAACATCCTGTTATCGTCGACATAGGGCTTGGCCACAGAGCGCTGGTTGAGCACCAAGGTGACGCGCTCGCCGAACTGGATCGGCGCAGTGCGATGCAGGACGCCGAGGAACTGCCCGAGCGTGGCGTAGTTCATCTTGTGATCGATGCGCATGATGCGGTTGCGCGGAATCTCGCGGCCGGATTCGAGAATGGCGCGGCCGGTCTCGGAATCGTCGCAATAGATTTCGAGCTGACCGCCGACCAGCGGATCGCTGATCGACAGCGGAATGAGCTCGGTGACCGGAACGCCGTCGCAATGCCATTCGACGGCGCCATCCCTGGGGTTCATGAAGGTGACGGTCGAACCGACGATCGACAGCGGATAGGGCTCCAGCTTCGTGCCCATCATGTCGGAGAGCCGCTCCAGGCGCAACTTGTCGTTCAGTAACTCCTTGATTTCGGGGATGAAACGGTCGGCGCCGGTGATGAAGGTCAGGTCGAGGTGCTTGTGCACGGCATGACTGGCCTTGAGCTTCAGGGCGGCTTCCTCGATCGCGGCAAGCAGTGCCGGATCATAGCCATGCAGATATTGCGCAAAGCCGAAGCGCGACACTTTCCAGGCGGTTTCGTGACCGATAATGGCCTCGCGGCTCATCGCATAGCGCAATTCGGGTATCGTATGTGCGTTCATTGTACTTCTCCAAGTGGGGCAAACACTTGGTTAACAGTCGATTAAATTAGCTCCCCCTGTAAAATTAGGAATGCTAGTGCTACCATAAGCCTGGCTTAAGGTCGAAACCGTGCGTCTGCTCAGTCAGGTCAACCTCAATTCGCTGAAAATCGTGGAGAGTGCTGCGAGGCACGGCAATTTCACGCGTGCCGGCGAAGAACAGTTCATCACCGCTTCGGCGGTCAGCCAGCGCGTCAAAAGCCTGGAGGACCAGCTGCGCTTCAAGATTTTCCAGCGCGGCGGCAATGCGGTGTCGCTGACCCCGGAGGGCGAGACCTATGTCTCGCGCGTTCGCGAGGCGCTGGAGCGGATCGTCGCCGCCAGCATGGAAGCGACCGGGCAATCACAGGAACATGTGCTGAAGATATCCGTACTGCCGACATTTGCCGCACGCTGGCTGTTTCCGCGCCTGCCGCTCTTTCAGCAGCAACATCCCGATATCGTGATGCGAGTTTCGACCTCGTACGCGACGCATGAGTTCACGACTTCCGAATTCGATCTCGAAATCCGCTATGGCGACGGCCACTTCAACGGACTGCCATCGGACCTGTTGTTTCGGGAAGACCTGACGCCGGTGTGCAGCCGCAAGCTGTTCCATGAAGTTCTCGGCCAGAAGCCGCTGTCAAAGGTCACACCGGACGACCTCAAGCACTTCACGCTGCTGCATTCCGACACCTGCACCCAGAACTGGCAATCCTGGCTTGGTTTTGCTGGTGCCAGTTTTGTGCTCAGCGAGACCAAAAGCATCTATTTCGATTCGTGCATGATGTCCTACGAGGCGGCCAACTCAGGAATGGGTTTTGCCGTTGCCAACCGTGCCTATATGGCCAGCGATATCCGCGCCGAAAAGCTGATCGCTCCGTTTGCCGTTCATCATCCGAACACGGCCGGTTGGTACTTTGTCTCGCCCCACAAGAGCCCTGCCGCACGCAAGGTGCTGCTGTTCAAACAATGGGTGATGGCGGAAGCGGCCATGACGCAACGCCAGTTGGACAGCGAAGTCACCGACTTGGCTTCAGAGGCTGTCTGAATTCGAATAGGCCTCACTTGCCGCTCGATGACCGCAGACAAGAGAAATAGGGATCATCGATTGATGGGCGTCCAATCCAGGCAACCCGCCTTGGTCGGGGATCTCGTTGAGCTCAGCCCCCTTCAGCCAGAGCATTCCGCAGCGCTTTTGAGTGCAGCCGCGGATGGCGAGCTATGGAACCTGAAGGCCACCGTGGTTCCTGGGCCAGGCGCGATCGATGAATATTGCCAATGCCCTGGCTGGACGACAGGCCGGGACCGTCATGCCATACGCAATCATCCTGCGCGCCACGGGCTTGATTTGCGGCAGTACGCGGTTCTGGAGAATCGATCGCGCGAACAGAAAATTGGAGATTGGGCACACGTGGCTCGGCAGTTCGGTCCAGCGATCGGGCGTCAATACCGAGGCTAAATATCTTCTCCTGGTTCAGGCATTTGAAGTCATGAGCTGTGTTCGCGTGCAATTCACGACCGACGAACTCAATGACGCGTCGAGAGCGGCCATTTTGAGAATAGGAGCAAAACAGGAAGGAATCGTTCGCAATGAACGGATCATGCCGGACGGCCGGAAACGCAATTCCGTCCGGTTCAGCATTATCGATTCCGAGTGGCCTGATGTAAAAGCGGGGCTACGGCAAAAAATGCGACGGTAGCCCGCGCGAACCGCTCGCCCCGGATTTAAAACAAAACCATGTGGATCAGGCGAAGGCCCTTCCTTCCTCGGTGCGCTGGAAATGCGCCAAATCGAGCGGTACGGAAGGGCGGCCCAGAACCGTCAGGATCATATGCGCCTGACCGCGGTGATGGGTCTGGTGGTTGAAGACATGAGCCAGCGCGGGCGCCAGCCGCTGCGAGACGGTGCGCATGTCCGATACGGTCATATAGGTGAAACGACCCGACAGCGCCTTGTCGTTCAAGCCGCCGAGCCAGTCGATGATCCGCCGGTCCTCGGCCTCGCGCGCTGTCCTCAGGACAGGCAAGGCCCGGTACAATATGGCGTCCAATGTCGTCGGCGCGGCGCCTTCGCCGGTGAAGCGTTTCATCCAGATGCGATCGGCGGCGAGCAGGTGGTTGAGCGTGCCCATCAGCGAGCCGAAGAAGGCGCCGACGTCGCGATTGAATTCCTCATCGTTGAGATCGTCGGCGGCATCGTAGATGCGGCCATTGGCCCATTGATTGTATGCCGCAAACATCATGAAGTGCTGTTTCATCTTTTTCCCGCCGCGCCTGTTTCGGGTGTCGGGAGCGATACCTAGACCGCAAAGGAACCGGCGCCAATGACCATTCTGCTTTATGAACTCGTCGGGCGTGACGAGGGCCGTCCGTTCAGCCCGCATTGCTGGAAGGCAACGATGGCGCTGGCCCATAAGGGACTTGATGCCTCGACCGCGCCGACGCGTTTTCTCGAAGTGCCGGCCATTGAAGGCGGTGTCTCGAAAACCGTTCCGGTTATCCGCGATGGCGACAAGGTCGTCGCCGATTCCTTCACCATCGCGCTCTATCTCGATGAGGCCTATCCGGATCGCCCGACGCTGTTTGGCGGCGAAGGGGGCAAGGCGATGGCGCGCTTCATCGAGCGCTGGTCGCAATTGACCATTCACCCTTATGTCACCACCGCGGCGGTCGTTGACCTTCATGCCATGCAAGACGAGGAGAACGCCTCGTATTTCCGACAGAGCCGGGAGCAGCGCTTCGGCAAGCGGCTGGAGGACGTCGTCGCCGCACGCGACGCCGGCCTAGCAACCTTCCGGGCAGCGCTGGAGCCGCTGCGCTCCATGTTGGGCTACCAGCCGTTCATCGGCGGCGCCTCGCCGCTGTTTGCCGACTACATCGTCTTCGGCGCGCTGCAATGGGCGCGTATCGCATCACCTTACAAGTTGCTCGAAGACAGCGACGCGGTGGCGCAGTGGTTCACCCGCTGCCTCGATCTGCATGGCGGGGTGGGACGAAAGGTTTCCGCCGCGGCGTGACGGACGCAAAGGCCTGCCCGCAAGGCAGCTCGAGCGCCGTCTACCTGTTGCAAAAATCAGCGGCGGAACAGCTGGCCTTATTTGGCCGCCTTCTTCGGCTTGCTGGCCTTAGGCTTGCTGGCTTTCGCGGCGGCCTTTTCTTCCTTGGGGGCTGCTTTTGTCTTGCCGGCGCCGGATGCCTTCTTGGCTGGCTTCTTGTCCGCCGGCGGCTTCCCCGCGTCCTCCCGATCGACGTCGGCCGCCGCCTGGTGCCAATGGCGTTCGTGATGACCGGCTGGTTGCCCTTCTTCCTGCCAGATCTGATGTGCACGGTTGCGAATGCGCTCCTGACGATCGTCTGTCATGGTCATGTTGTCTCCCTTCGGGCCGACTTCAGCGCGGCGCCGACCGAGCGACTATAGCAAGCAAACCGTTGCTTTACAGCCATCTGATCCCGCCTGCCTGCGGCGACCAGCCATGGAAGCGCAGACCGGTCCGGCGCTCGCTGTCGCTCCGAGCGTTCGTCGCTCGGAAAGCAAAAGCAATTGGCTTTCCGCCCGCTACGCGGACCGCTCCTCACCCCGCTCCTCAGCCCTCTTGGCAATAGGCCGGGCGGCTTGTATAGAGCCCGCCACTCTCAATTCAAATTCAGACAAGGACGACCCATGGCGCTCGAACGCACTTTTTCCATGATCAAGCCGGACGCAACGCGGCGCAATCTCACCGGCGCCATCACCAGGATGCTGGAGGAAGCCGGCCTGCGCGTCATCGCCTCGCGCCGGGTGTGGATGAGCCGCCGTGAGGCGGAAGGCTTCTACGCCGTCCACAAGGAGCGGCCGTTTTTCGGCGAGCTGGTGGAATCCATGTCCTCGGGCCCGACCATCGTGCAGGTCCTGGAAGGCGAGAGCGCCATTACCAAGAACCGCGATGTGATGGGCGCCACCAATCCGGCCAATGCCGCCGAAGGCACCATCCGCAAGGTGCATGCGCTGTCGATCGGCGAGAACTCGGTGCACGGCTCGGACGCGCCGGAAACGGCCGCACAGGAGATCAAGTACTGGTTCTCGGATACCGAGATCGTCGGCTGAGCCGACGGCATCAAATCCGATCTGGAAGGCCGGCGTTCAGCCGGCCTTTTTTCTGGAGTGCAATCAGCTTGCGGCGCTGAAGCGCAGGATTTCGCGGCCGTCCTTGTCCGATATGGCGAGCTTGCCGGCATCGACAGTGTATGACGCCGCGTTGGCCAATGCATCGAACAGGGCTTTTTCCTCGGCCATCACATTGGGCGCGCAGGCTTTGTAGGTCGAACCGATATCGCCGATCGCGATTGCCTGACCCTCGACTTTCGCCGTGGCAAAATAGGTGTTGCAGGGACCGTTACCACCGGCCTTGCCGGCCTCGCTGATATTGAAGGTTGCCTGCGGCGCGGCGATGGCGCCAATGCCGTCGACATAGTCGACCACCCAGAGCTGATCAAAGACGGAAGTCATTGGCTCCTTGCTGGGTGCGACCATCTTCAGCATGATGGTCTGTGGCGCGTCGGTCAGCGGATCGAGCTGATGGCGCACATCGGAGATGAACATCAGCCTTCCGTCCACGGTGATCCGGGCCCGCAGCGCATAGGTCATCCGCGGTCGAATGACAGAGGGGTCGAATTTGATCTCGAAGCTGATCGGCACCTGGCCGGCGGGCCTGATCTTCTGTTGCCCGATGATTTTGGCGGGCGCGTCCGCCAACGAGACGTCGGCAAGCTCGACGGAAAGCACGGCGCTGGGTGGCAATGCGATGCGCTCGCGATAGATCACCTCGCCCCTCACCGCCTTTTCCGCAGCAAGGGAAAGCTCCGGCACCGCCAGGATGCCGACGACCAGCGGCACCAAGCCGAAGACGAAGAACTCGGCGATCCTGTCCAGCATGACCGTCTCCCTTGCCCAAATCAGTCACGTGACCAGTTGGCAGAAGGATTGCGTTCGTTCCGTGACGCCTGCACGGTATTATTCGGACGGCGGCTGCTTCCAGCGCCGAGCTGCCTCGGCGTCGGTTTCCTTGGCATCGACCCAGCCGCCCTCGGAGCCGTCGGTGCGATGCTCCTTCTTCCAGAAGGGCGCACGCGACTTGAGATAGTCCATGAGGAAGTTCGCCGCCTCGAATGCCGCCTGGCGGTGCGCCGAAGCGGCCACCACCAGCACGATGTTCGCCCCCGGCGCGATCTTGCCATGGCGATGTATGACGGTGAGGCCTTGCAGCGGCCAGCGCTCGGTGGCTTCGGTTGCGATGCGGCCGATCTCGGCTTCAGCCATGCCCGGATAGTGCTCGAGCTCGAGTGCCGAGAGAGCGCCCTGCTCGTCGCGGCACAGGCCGGAGAAGGTGACCACCGCGCCAATGTCGGCACGGCCCTGCGTCAGCGCGGCGATCTCGGCGGCGACGTCGAAATCCTGGCGCTGAATGCGCACGGTCGGCACCAGGACGGCCGGCATGAGTGTCAGCCCCCGGTCATCGGCGGGAACAGTGCGATCTCGCGTGCGCCCGATATCTTCTCGCGGTGATCGACATGTTCCTGGTTGATGGCGACGCGGATGACATCGGGATATTGCAGCGCGTGTTGGTACCCTTCGCCGCGCGATTGCAGCCAGCGCAAGAGATCGGCGACGGTCTCGATGCCGGCGGGCAATTCGACATCTTCCTGCGATGTGCCGATCCGTTCGCGAACCCAGGCGAAATAGATGAGACGGGTCGTCATCTCACTCGTCCATGATGTGCTTGAGACCGGCGCGGAAATAGTCGTAGCCGGTGTAGAGCGTCACGAGGGCCGCGATCCACAACAGCACGAGGCCGGTCTGCGTGGTCAGCGGAAAGATCTTGTCACCGGCCGGTCCCGCCAGCAGGAAGGCGATGGCGACCATCTGGATGGTGGTCTTCCACTTGGCAAGCTGCGTCACCGGCACTGAAACCTTGAGCGCCGCCAGATATTCGCGCAGGCCCGAAACCAGGATCTCGCGGCACAGGATGATGATCGCCGCCCACAGCGACCAGCCGGCGATACCGGCATGACGATCGGTGTCGGCCGCCAGCAGCAAGAGGCAGGTGGCGACCAGCAGCTTGTCGGCGATCGGATCGAGCATCTTGCCGATGTTGGAGGTCTGCTGCCAGGCGCGCGCAAAGTAGCCGTCGAAATAATCGGTGACGGACGCCAGCAGGAAAATGACCAGCGCCGACCAGCGGGCGAAGTCGCTCGATTTCAGATGGCCCTCGAGAAAAAAGCACAGCACGACCAGCGGCACCGCGATGATGCGGGCGTAGGTCAGCATGTTGGGCAGGTTAAATGCGCGCTGGGCCATGTCTTCAGAGACTCTTTCTGCCTGCGTACTCAAATCAGAAGCGGATGTAGGGGGTCAACAGGCCAGATTCGACTGGCCAGCTGAAAGTGACGATTTTCTTCAGCTCTCGTGGAAGTGATTGTAGACCAGTTTCGCCACCTGTTCGGAAATGCCGTCGACCTTCCTCAGATCCTCGACTGCGGCGCGGCTGACCGCCTTGGCGGTGCCAAAATGCAAGAGAAGCGCGCGCTTGCGGCCGGGGCCGATGCCGGCGATTTCGTCGAGCGGGCTCTTGACCATTTCCTTCTTGCGGCGGGCCCGGTGCGAACCGATGGCGAAGCGGTGGACCTCGTCGCGCAGCCGCTGGACGAAATAGAGAACGGGATCGCGCACGGGGAGCGAAAACGAGTCCCTGCCCTTGACGAAGAAGCGCTCGCGGCCTGCATCGCGGTCCTGTCCCTTGGCGATGCCGATGGCCACGACCCGGTCCTCGATCCCGAGATCCGACAGGATCTTGCGCACCGCCGTCATCTGGCCCTGGCCACCGTCGATCAGGATGACATCGGGCCAGGCAGGGAAGCTTCCGGAAATATCGTCTTCGATATCGTCGCCTGAATCCGCCGAGGCAGTCTCGTCGGGAGCAACGTCGCCATGCTCCTTGAGCAGCCGTGAAAAGCGCCGCTCCATCACCTCGCGCATCATGCCGAAATCGTCGCCCGGCGTGATCTCGGTCGAGCGGATGTTGAATTTTCTGTACTGGTTCTTCACAAAGCCTTCCGGCCCCGCGACGACCATGGCGCCGACGGCGTTGGTGCCCATAATGTGCGAGTTGTCGTAGACCTCGATGCGCACGGGCGGCTTGGTCAGGCCGAAGGTCTCGGCGAAACCGGCAAGCAGCCGCGCTTGCGTCGAGGTTTCGGCCAGCCGGCGACCAAGCGCCTCACGCGCATTCTGCAAGGCGTTGTCGGTGAGATCCTTCTTCTCGCCGCGCTGCGGCACCGAGATCGCCACCTTGCGGCCGGCGCGCGTCGAGAGCGCCTCGGCCAGCAATTCCTGGTCCTCGACGGTCTGCGACAGGAGAATGGCACGCGGTGTCGGCTTGTCATCGTAGAATTGCGCCAGGAACGAGCCCAGCACTTCCGATCCCTCCAGCGCCGGATCGGCCTTGGGGAAATAGGCACGGTTGCCCCAGTTCTGGCCGGTGCGGAAGAAAAACACCTGGATGCAAACCTGGCCGCCCTCCTGGTGGATAGCGAAGACATCGGCTTCGTCGACGGTGGCCGGGTTGATGCCCTGATGGCTCTGCACGTGCGACAGGGCCGCCAGCCGGTCGCGATAGATGGCGGCGCGCTCGAAATCGAGGTCTTGCGACGCCTGCTGCATGGCAGCCGAAATCTCGGTCTTCACCTTCTGGCTGCGGCCGGACAAAAAGTCCTTCGCTTCGGCGACCAGCTCGGCATAACCCTCATGCGAGATCTCGCCGGTGCACGGCCCGGCGCAGCGCTTTATCTGGTAGAGCAGGCATGGCCGCGTGCGGTTCTCGTAGAAGGAATTGGTGCAGCTTCTGAGCAGGAAAGCGCGCTGCAGCGAATTGATGGTACGGCCGACGGCACCCGCCGAAGCAAAGGGGCCGAAATAGTCCCCCTTGCGCGAGCGTGCCCCGCGATGCTTGTAAATGCCGGGCGAGACATGGTCGCCTGTCAAAAGGATATACGGAAACGACTTGTCGTCCCGCATCAGCACATTGAATCGCGGCCGCAAACGCTTGATAAGATTGGCTTCGAGCAGCAGCGCCTCGATCTCGGTGCGGGTGACGACGAACTCCATCGTCGACGTCTCGCGCACCATGCGGCCGATGCGGTTGGTATGGAATCTGCCTTGCGCGTAATTGGTGACACGCTTCTTCAGGCTGCGCGCCTTGCCGACATAGAGCACGTCGCCGGCGGCGTTCATCATCCGGTAGACGCCGGGCGCATTGGGCAGCCGCTTGACCAGCGTCTGGATCACCTCGGCGCCGATCATGCCTTCGGCGTCGCCGGCGTGCGGCGTCCAGTCGATGGCCGTGAAGGCGACATCCGGGCCAACCGGCTCGACGATCTCCTCCAGCGCCTCGTCCTCGAGGTCGATTTCGGGAGGAAGATCATCAGCGCCGCCGTGGGCCTTGTTCTTGTGATCCAAAGGACTCATTCCGCCATGCCTGTCACATCGGGCGTCTGCCATGCAAGATGCTGGCCGCCATCGAGCGCGATCATCTGGCCGGTGACAGAGCGCGTCTCCCATAGATAGCGGATGGTGGCGCCGAATTCCGGCAATTCCGGGCCGCGCCTCAGAATGAGGCTAGCGACCTGCGCGTCAAAATCCGAATCGTCCTGGCGCACGTTCTTCAGCGTCGGGCCCGGCCCTATCGCATTGACGCGGATGCCGGGTCCGAGTGCCTGGGCCAGCATCTGCGTCTGGGTCCACAATGCCGATTTCGACAGCGCATAGGAAAAATAGCGCGGTGTCGGCCTCCAGACGCGCTGGTCGATGACGTTGACGATCAGCCCCTCCTGCCCTTCCGGCAGGGAACGGGCGAAGTTCTGCGCCAACAGCGCCGGGGTTTTAACGTGAATGGCAAAATGGCGGTCCCAGGCGTGCCAGTCGAAATCTTCCACGGAATCATCGACGAAGAGCGAAGCATTGTTGACCAGCAGCGAAATTGGGCCCAGCGCTGCTTCCGCTTGACCGACGAGGTCGCTGACGGCGTCCATGTCGGTCAGATCAGCCGCAACCACGGCGGCGCGGCCGCCCGACCGGTTAATCCCCGCGGCCAACGCATCCGCCTCATCGTGCGAGCGATTGGAATGGATGGCGACCGCAAAACCATGGCTGGCGAGGTCCTCGACGATCGCCTTGCCGATCCGTTTCGCCCCACCGGTCACCAGCGCCACGGCAGTGGCTTTGCTCATCTGCTGTCAATCCTTAATTTCGGCCCGAAACGCGATGCCAACGAAATGTGGCCCGGCATGCGTTAAACGGCGTTCGCACCTGGGGCAACATTGTGGCGAAGTGCCCGGTTCGGCATACCGAGCCCTCCTGGACTCGGAACCATTGGATCGCAATATAGGTCGCTGGACTCCTTGCACCAAGCGGTGTGCAGCGCAGCGTGGACTTGCTGCTGACATTTGGCTGTTGCGAAGATGCAACGTCAAGGTTCTGCCTCATTCGTGCCGGGGAATGACCCAAGTTCAGGTTCGGTTCAGCCGCATTTTGACACGACATTTGGAACCGACGAACGCCAGATCCGTTTCACCCCCCGGACGGGTCGATGGCGATCGTGAGAAACAAGCCTGTGTCCTGTGGCTTAAGGAGTAAAGAACAATGCAAGCCAATTTTAAATTCGCACGGCCGCTGGCTGTTGCGCTCGGGCTCTTCGCCCTCAGCGGTACCGCTTATGCCGCGGACGTCGTTTCGGAAGAGCCGCCGGCACCCGCTCCGGTTGCCGAACTTCCGGTCGCCTCGTGGGCCGGCCCTTATGCCGGTATCAACCTGGGCTACGGCTTCAGCGGCAAGACCAAGGAAAAGGATTTCGGCGTTTCGACCGATACCAAGGGTTTTGTCGGCAGTGTCTTCGGCGGCTATCAGTGGCAGCAGGAGAACTTCGTGTACGGCGGTGAAGCCGAACTCGGCTACGACGGCGTGAAGGGTGACGACAACGGCATCCACTCCAAGGGCGGCTTCGAAGGCTCGCTGCGTGCCCGTCTCGGCTACGCCGTGACCCCGGAAATCCTGCTCTATGGCACCGGCGGCCTCGCCGGCAGAAGCCTGAAGGTGGAAGACACCGTTCTCGGCGCCAGCGACACCGCCACCATGCTCGGCTGGACCGCCGGCGTCGGCACCGACATCAAGCTGACCGACAACGTGTTCGGCCGTGTCGAATATCGCTACACCGACTTCGGCAGCAAGAGCTTCGACGGTGGTATTGGCAAGGTCAAGGCGACGGACAACCGCGTCACCTTCGGCCTCGGCATGAAGTTCTAAGTCGTTCAAGCCACGACACGAAAAGCCGGGCCTCGCGCCCGGCTTTTTTATGTCCGGTCGCTTACAGCATGTCGCGGCGAATAGGATTCGCCCGACCTGCTGTAAGCTTTTGATTACGTGCATGTCGTTGTCCCGGAACCGAGGACACTTCCGGGCGACATGCATCAGGCCGGAACCACGGACTTCAGCTCCGGGAATTTTTCGTCGAAGCGCGCCGCCCAGCGGGTCAACCGGCCACGGCCCTTTTCCCATTTGCCGGCGAAACGCAGCGAGAGGTAGCCGAGGCAGGCACGCAACGCCAACTGACCGGCCGTGATCTTCTTCGGCAGTTTTGGCGGATTGGCATTGAGCAGGTCGAGTGCCGCCGTGATCTTCGCCCACTGGCGGTCGAGCCAGGGCTGATAGACCATCTCTTCGGGGCGGGTGCGGCGCTCATAGACCATCGACAGCGCGCAATCGCAGATACCGTCGGCCAGCGCCTCCAGTACTTCCGCTTCCAGACGCTTGTCGGGATTGCGTGGAAACAATGCGTTCTTCGAAATCCGGTTGAGGTGCTGGGTGATGGCGCGGCTGTCGTGAATCGAACGGCCATCGTCGAGCACCAGCACCGGGATCTTGCCGAGCGGATTGGCGCCGATCAGTTCGGCCGGCCTGTCCTCGGTTCTGACCGGCACCTCCTCGAGAGCGATCCCGACATAGGCCGCGGCCATCCTTACCTTGGAGCTGTAGGGAGAGGCGGACGCGTAGAGCAGCTTCGGCATGATCGGTTTCCTGTTTGCGACCGTCCAGTGTTGACCGGACAAACTCTTGCGATCAATCGCCAGAGTGCAAAAAACCAGCGACCAGAAACCTGCCGCGGTTTCCGTCCTGGCATCACGACAAACTGAACCGGCACACTAGGAAGTATCCGCAGGCCACGACAGCAAGCCGCCGGGTTTAAACCCCGCGTTCACACGTCACAGGAGCCCATACTTCACAGGCGCCAAAGCGTCGCGCCGAGAACCTTCGCCAACCACCGCAAAGGGCGAAAGAGAGTCGGGCGAGCGAGGCAGCCAACCGGCGCCTCGCTTTGCTTGCCCCTCGGCCCCTTCCCGATGCTCAGTCCCGAGGGCTGAACCCGTTGCCGAATATGCTCCGATCCAGAGCGTCAGAGCGTCCTTGCCGCATCCCGAAGGACACGCGACGCCCCAACGATCCGTCTACTTCTTGCCCGGAGCCTTCGCCTTCGCGGGCGCTGCCTTTGCCTTCGGCGCCGCGGCTTTCTTCACCGCCGGCTTGGTCGCGGCGGCGGCTGCTTTCGCAGCTGGCTTGGCCGCCGGTTTCTTGGCCGGTGCCGCTTTCGCTGCCGGCTTTGCCGC
>NZ_JAPYKP010000096.1:0-21584 GCF_037179725.1 Mesorhizobium sp. Cs1321R2N1
AACCCGACCTTACCGGCGAACTGTCGATGACCACCGCAAAGCAGCTCGCTCGCTACAGCGCTGTTGAGGGCGCGCTCGCGAGCGGCTTCGCTACCGCCGAGCTACACCACCTGTGGGGACGCGACCCGATGACGGGCTCGAGCGGCCGGCATCTTCGGTGGAAACCTGGCATCAATCAGCCAACCGACGGGCACGTCAGGGTATACCCGGTCGTTACGTCACACGCGCATCCGCTCTCGACGTAACATGTGGCCCAACCTCAACCATTTGTGACAGGGTAGCGTCGGGCCTAAAGGCTGATGTGACATCGCGAAGGGCAGCGTAACGCCTCGATGGCAGGTCGCAAACACTCAAATAGCTTGGATGGGGAGCAGAGGCCGAGTTTTCGGTCGCAAATGCCAATTGAGCTTTGCGAGAAGCTCTAACTGTGCTGAAAGCGCTCAGACAGACCGGCCTCCGCCGGTGCGCCACGCGGTGGAGGCAGCGTTTCAAGTAGCGTGGTGTAAGTCCCGTTCCGCCCGGCCGATTGCAAGCACTTCGGCATTGACTCGCATTGCAACCGCCGTAGACTGCGCGTTTGGATGAAAGCAGCTTTCGTTATGCCTGACGAAAAGCCAATCCTGAAGCTACCCTCTGTGGGCATAGACCCTCTTCTGTTAGACGCGTACCGTGAATATGAAGGGTCGTTAGTCCAAGGGGTACATGCGGAAGATTTTGCGTCGACAGACCCCTCCGCCAGCACTTTGCCGACCCAGCAGATCCTTGCGACCATCGCAGTTCTGCCGTTTTCAGATGCTGCAGGGGGATCAGATAGCGAATACTTCGCAGAAGGAATTGCGGAGGACATTCTGACCGAATTATCGCGTTTCAGAAATTTGCTGGTGATTGCGCGTAATTCGTCATCCGTCTTTAGGGGTAAAAACCTTGATATCAAGGCTGTCTCGAAGCATTTGAAGGTAGACTATATCGCCACCGGAAATGTGCGGCGGGCTGGAAATAGAATCCGCGTGGCTGTTCAACTTACCTATGCTCCTAGTGGCCACGAAGTATGGGCCGAGCGCTATGATCGCGATATCGTGGACATCTTTGCTGTACAGGACGATATCGTCAGGACGGTTGCTGTAACGCTGGAATCACGTCTTGGACAGGCGATCGCAAACCAAGCGGCACCACGCAGTGTGCCCAGCTTAGCTGCGTACGAATGCCTCCTTTTAGCACGGAAATTTGCGGAGGTGCATGATCCAGATCGGGCCATGCCCTATGCTGAACGGGCCTTAGCTCTCGACCCGAGTTCGTCTCAAGCCCATGCGATGATCAGCCACTGTGCTTACACGAAGTGGCTGCGGGAGCCTGACGATGAAATCCTGCAGAAGATGGTCCAATCAGCTCATTCGGCTGTACTGCTAGACCCCGGGAACGCTTCAGCTCACGCCATCTTAGGCATGGCTCTGACATCTCAAAGAAAGTACGACGAAGCAGGCTCGCATCTTGAGCGGGCGCTAAGTCTTAATCCTGGTGACACGAAAGCGCTCGCGTATCATTCGGAGTGGCTTTTGCGCATGGGCGACGCCGAAGGAGCCTTGCGTACCTTGGACGATGCTCTGCTGCGCGACCCGATTCCACCGCCGTGGCATTGGGAAATTCGCGGACTGATCCTGATTCTGTTGGAAAAGTATGCCGATGCCATCCACGCTTTCGCACGTCAAACTAAGCAGTTTTGGTACATTGCCGCTTATCTTGCGATCTGCTTTGCTAAGCTGGGCAGGATAGACGAGGCTCGGACCGAACTTAGAAAAGCTCTCGAAGTTGTACCTGATCACAATCTTCTTCGGTTTCGGATTGTCGACGAATTTCAGAGCCAGAGCTTCCGCGAAAAGCTGTCAGAGGGGTTGACCCTCGCTGGACTTGATTAGCCTGGAGCGAGAAATCTCCCCGCAACTGGATGTGCCCAGCGGCTCGTGGCTGATCCGAATGTGCTCCCTCAATAGCACCGATTTGCAACGTCTCGCGAAACAGGGCGCGGCTCGCCGAGCCCGTGACATGCGATGCCTACCCTAAGGTCGTTGACTGCGAAACTCAGGTCTTTAAGTTATCGCTAAAAAGGCTCGGCGCTTGGATTGGATCATAAACTACCAGAATATTTTAGGGACTTTGGTGGCTCTCGTCGCAGCTGTAATCGGCTTCGGAGGTGTTATCTATTCGCAGCGGGCGTTGGCAAAAGAATCTGCTAGGGCACGGTCGCATGAAGAGGCCCTTGCCAGATCCGAGGCGGAGGCGAACCGCCAACAAAGACTTGCCTCTGTCCTCAACGCAATCCTTGGGGAAGTGCAGGCTCTTGGGCTGGCGCTTGCGGACGCATCGCGCTTGTTGGCGGCGCAGATCCAGATCGCTGAGGCTTTGGCCAAAGAAAGCGGAGACAGAAAAACTCGGCCTCGCATCTCGTTTCGGTTCGAGACGCCAATTTTCACCGCGTACGTCGGGAGCATCGGATTGCTTGACCCGGAAACAGCCTTCAGGGTTGCCAACTTCTATGGCCGTCTAATGTCCCTAGGGGTACACAATTCTGCGGACGCACCTGAAATGGGAGCGGGCTTGGCCGTCCGAGTGATGCGTTCAGTGGAGGTGTCGCTGTCGGCCGTCCAATCTGAAGCCGACGGCCTAGTTCAAATCCTCAGGACGCATATGCTCAGGTAGCCAGAACAGATGCCAATCGACCCCAAATTACCCGCTAATGCGGGTGCAATGCACCCTGACCCTCTCTACCTCAGTGCGCTGGCGAGCCTAGGAGAGAGTATCTCACTCGGGCCAACAGTAACGTCTGCCAACAACAGGCCGTCGATTGGTGTTCTGCCCTTCATCAAGCAATCGATGCCCTACGCAAGTGATTGGAGTTCTGCGACGGCAGCTACGCGCGGTGGGATCGTTGACAGTTGAACAAGTCAAGGATCGATCTGGGCAACCCACTTCGACGGGTCCTCTGCGGATACAAAGACCGGTAGGCGACCAATACCGCGAAAAAGCTCAAAGACGGGATTTGGTCTTGGCGTAATATGCTGCTGCTGGTGGGAATAACGACCACGGGCCAATAGGTGAGAGGCCACTTAATATGCTTGACATCGACTATTTGTGACAGGGTAGCGTCAGGCCTAAACCTTGAGGTGACAGGCCGTGGCTCGCATCGGTTACGCTCGCGTCAGCACCGCTGACCAAGATCTTGAAACGCAGGTCGCGAAGCTCAGAGCCGAGGGGTGCGAGCTCATCCGTTCAGAGAAGGTGTCGGGCGCGAGCCGTGATGGCCGAGCCGAACTGGCCACAGTGTTGGATTTCCTCCGTCCCGCTGATGAGCTGGTGGTGACCCGGCTTGACCGGCTCGGCCGCGACACGCGAGACGTGCTCAACCTGATCTATGAGTGCGAACAAAAGGGCGCTTTCGTCACCGTGCTCGATCCTCATGTTTCGACGCGGGGGGAGATGGGGCACATCGTGCTTACGGTGCTTGGCATGGTCGCGCAGATGGAACGCCGGTTCATAAGGGAACGTCAACGCGAAGGAATTGAACAGGCCAAGCGCGCTGGTTCTTACAAGGGCGGCAAGCCGAGGCTCGACCGAGATCTAGTGCTGCAATTGCGACAAGAAGGGAATGGACCAGCGGCGATTGCGAAAGCGATGAGCTGCTCAAGAATGCAAGTCTATCGTATCCTTCAGATCGTCCCCTAGCTAAAAGAAGGCGTCCGCTCAATTTGTTTGAGCCTTCGCTTCGGTGTGGTAAACCAGAGGCCTCGCCCCTCTCAGCTCACCGAGCAGCATTTTCCTCCTACTGAATTACCGGGATTACACTCGGCGCGGGTAAACTTTTCGCAGAACTTTTGAGCGCTATCAGATCAGTCAATATTTGTATTACTTGGCTAGAGGCGTCATTGCCACTGGGATCAGAGGCCACTGTGAAGTTGGATCCCAACGCATTTGCGGAAATACGGGACCTCACGCCGAATCCCTTTTCGACTTTGAAAATGTAAGTTGGGCCGGTCGCCGGGTCGCTTTCAGAGAACTCGGATTCGGACCCGCCGTTCGGATCCGCCAACTTGGTCGGCACCCCGCCACCGATACCAAGTTGTGTCCGAACGATTTCGCCTAGAAACAGGAAAATCCCCTCCACTGATCTGAACGTAAACTTCAAATTGTCTGCGGCGTGATCAGTGCTAGGCGAAGCGTCGGCAGATGAATTTGCTCCGCAAACAAAGCGCGCCCCAACGTGAACCGAAATGAAAGGCTGCCCGTGCGCATATTCGAGCGGAACACTTAATTCAGTGGCGTCTGACAACCTCGAAACTCCAGGAACCTCTGCCGATTTTGGGCTCATAGGCTTGAAGCAAAACCGCCATCTGCTGCCGGATTTGCTAAGCCGATAATGGCTGTTTTTGGCGCTGCCGGTCTCTGTAACCGGCTGCAGTTTGAGGGACGTGCCACCCGCTGAAACTGCTTGTGCAAAACCCGCTAGAAGTCGCGCATCGGCCGCCTCCCCTCGAGTGAGGACCGGCCCAATTGACTCGGGACTTGCAATTGGCTCTAAACTCAAACCATGTCGAACCAAGTTATCAATCGTCGTTGTGAAGGTGTTGAACTGCTCAATCGTAGTGGCCCGATTGTGAATAATGATCCTTGAATGCGTCCGTCCATCGGACACTTCAATCTCGGAAACAAATAACCGCAGCAATAGCTTGAGCGACATACCAGCGGTTACATAATTCGCAATGATCTGAGCCTCGAGGGGCGACTGAATTCCTTGATAGAACTCTTGGGTATTCAGATTGGCTATGTTGAACTGTGGACCGCCCGATGCAGAAAGCGTGGGGCTGAGCGTCAATAGTTGGGGTGCTGCGAAAGCGGTGCCACCTATTCTGGCTGGCAGGCTGCCGCCCATCGTGAGAGAAGCTGACGCCGATCCTGTTACCGTCGATAAATCGGTAAATTGAAGCGGCTCCCGGTACGCTGCCCGGATAATGTTCGTAAGTATCGTAGAGCTCTTTTGATAGGCGGCCTCGCCGTTGTAGTTCGTGGCGCGAGAACCGTATTGATCCGCCACCATGCACCCACTTAATAATAGCGCGAGCGATGCGGAAAGGATTCCTGCCACTGAAGGCCGGTGCCATCTCTTCGAGAGTAGTTCTACCATTCGAGCCCCCTCCCTTTGGTAATTTTAATCCATAGTACGTTGACGAACCTTAGTCACGGTGGTTTCTTAGGAGTCGGTAATATTAGGGAGAGAGTGGCTATTCGGCCACAACGGAGATGAACCATGACGAAATCTGTTGACGGCGAGAAGCAGCTTACGGCTTCTGACATCTTCGACCAAGTGCATGGCGGATCGAGTTCCCTATTGGGTATTCAGGGGCTTATTAAACGAGGGAGCGACGAAGAAATAATTTACGTAGCTGACAGTACTGACTGCCGTTCGTGGCACCCTATTCCAACCGCCACTATAACCAAGGTGCATTTCCTTGGGACGATGCGGTGCCGCGGTCAAGTATATCCTTTGGTTCATATTTTCATGAAGTCGCCAGCGACGGTGGAGGGCAAGGCGTTTGCTACGGTGGCTCAGCTGCAAAGCGTCGGTGCGCAATCCGTAGTAGCGGATTTGGAGTTGGCCGTGAGAAATGCCGTTGATCCTACTCCTCCCGGTCATCGGTGTCCCCATGGACAGCATTGGGTGTGGGATCAGACCGAGGGCTGGTCATGTAAGCGGGATTAGCCGCCTTTGCTTCATTCGCCATCCTGTTTGGATGCGGCGGATTTGTCGTAGGGCGGTATTTTCTGACGGGACGCATAGCGAATCTGGAGAACCAAATCGCGAGGCGCGACGAGGAGATCACCG
This sequence comes from Mesorhizobium sp. Cs1321R2N1, assembly GCF_037179725.1. Classification (NCBI taxonomy): domain Bacteria; kingdom Pseudomonadati; phylum Pseudomonadota; class Alphaproteobacteria; order Hyphomicrobiales; family Phyllobacteriaceae; genus Mesorhizobium; species Mesorhizobium sp. Cs1321R2N1. Next base: position 5,873 of record NZ_JAPYKP010000096.1, read on the forward strand.
ACCTGAAAGCCAAGCAGAAAACGGCTGAGCCGGGAGTACCTTTGGTGCCTCTTTACAAGATGACCGAAGTTTTTCCTCCCGCACCGCTCACCTTCGACCGGCTCTTAGTTCAGCGAAAAGAAAAACGCCATGTCGGATAGCTTGCTGCCCCAACAGAAGGCACCGAAGCTGATCGTCGTCACCGCCTTCGACCGAGATGAGACCGGAGACCTTCAGCCGGTCTTTGGGCCAGCCGAGCAGCAATCTGAAGACCGGGCGGTACGGACTGCGAAGGCGGTGGCCGTAAGGTTTTTGATGGCATAGCGGGTTGGGGAATTTTGCTCCGCGCCGCAATTGACCGAATGACTTCAAACCTGTCTTGTAGATGGGCGGCGGACCTGCGGTTCGTCACGGCCGACGCGGTGCTTCCGTACTCAGGCACCGCGTCGGCCGGTGATGGCGGCGCCGGTCGAAGTGGCGGAAGCCAGCGGCGAATGGTTCGTCCGCGTCATCGAGAACGACCAAGAACTTTCCCGATCATTTGAACTGGAATCGTTCGCGCTGTCCTTTGCCGAAGGCCAGCGCATACGGCTAGGATTGCATACGATCACCCGAACTTAGGAACTAACAAAGCCCCGGCTCTTGGATATGCGCCGGGGCCTTTGACATGTACGAGCTACTCAGCCGCCTCATTGTAGGCCAGCGGGGGACTTCATCGCCCAGCCTGCATACTGACGACCCGAGAGCCTCTCAAAAAAATTCGTCGCGGCTGCAACCAATCCCGGTCGCGGCGCGCCGCAGCGAGTCCAGCCTGCAACTGGAAGCCAGCGCCCCTCGGCAGAAAAGCGCGGGCCGACCACGTTTTCGGCAGGCTTCAGGTTCGAGCCGCCGTCAACGAACAGGATCACTTCCAGATCTGCACTGCTTGCGGGCAAGCGTTCGACCGGCGCGATCTTCGGCAAGTCATCTGGCACGAGCAACCGAGTCACATGCCGCTAGAGATGGATAGTTAATTCCAGATCTCGTTCAGGCACGCGGAACAAGTTATGCGCAGCGAAGTTTAACGAGTGTTGGTTACGGGGGATTCCGCACATGCTGCTTGCTCTGGACGATGCGCGCGCGACGGCTGTTTTGGCCGGCAGAGCCGCAGACGCAGAAATCTTCGGAGTGGTCGATCTCACCAGCAAAATCGAAACCCGGATCGGCGCCATCAGCTTAGGGCGCGCCATTCAGTTTGTCGCGAACGCGTCGGTGCTTGGGTACGACGTGCGTGGTGCAATTGTCTTATATAGCGAACCAGGAACTCCAAGTTTGAGAATATGGGACTGCGAACATCTATGGGCGCAATACGGTGGCGCTCTGCTCGAGCCATAGTGGACTTCGATCCTATTTAAGAGCATCCTCCCGAGCGGGGGAAAGGGCTTGGATAAGTCTCGTCACGACAATCGATCTGACCAATGGCGGAAGCGTAGCGGCGCTAGGCGTTCGCGCGCCCTGCGTTGGGCGAGCGTGCCGCGACGATTGATCCTTGTGACCGTTGTTGCGGCCGGCGCGCTGGCCGCGCTGACCGCCATACAGCACGGCGACAGCTTGCATGAGATCAGTCTGCAGACCTTGACCGGGTCAAAACCGAAGCCGATCACTGGCGTCGCGTCGGTCATCGACGGCGACACGATCGAGATCCATGGGCAGCGGATTCGCTTCAACGGCATCGATGCGCCGGAGAGCAAACAGTATTGCGACGACGCCAAGGGCTTCGAATATCCGTGCGGCCAACGATCGGCTGAAGCGCTGGATACCTTCCTGGCTGCTTCGAGGCCGGTGCAGTGCACGTTCGTGACGTGGGACCGCTATCACCGATACGTCGGTGACTGCCGACGCGCCGACGGCACCAGCGTGGCGGCGTGGATGGTCGAACATGGCCAGGCGCTTGATTGGCCGCGCTACAGTCATGGCGCGTATGCGGAGGAGCAGGCAAAGGCGGAAGCGGCAAAGGTCGGCTTGTGGGTCGGCAACTTCCAAGTGCCTTGGGATTGGCGCGCATCACACTCCGAGGGCGCTGCACCGTTGAGCCAGCCGCTCGGCATCGTCAGCCGCAAGCTGGTCGCGCAAAGCAGCGGCCTTTCATGCGAGCCACGGCGGTACTGCTCTCAGGTCAGCTCGTGCGACGAAGCACAATGGTACCTGCACAACTGCGCGTGGGGGCGCAAACTGGACAGGGATGGTGACGGGGTGGCGTGCGAGACGCTCTGCTAGGGAGGGGTTCATGGATGACAAGTTCTACAACCGCGTCGGCCGCGACCGCATCTCGTCTCGTCAGATCGACGAGTTGATTGGGCTAGCGCGTGGCCTAGCCGCAGACGGAACTATCAACAAGGCGGAAGTTGAATTCCTTCAGAAGTGGCTGGCCGCGAATGTCGAGATTAGCGATCTGCCTATCATTCGAACCTTGTACCGACGCGTCAATGAGATCCTTGAGGACGCCATTCTTGATGCCGACGAACACACCGAACTTCTCGACACGCTCAACAGCTTCTCGAACCGGGACTTCGAACTCGGGGAAGTTTTGAAATCGACCACGCTGCCCCTGTGCAATCCCCCTCCCAGTTTGACCTTCGCAGGACGGATGTACTGCTTCACCGGAACGTTCAATTTTGGCCAGCGAAAATACTGCGAGCAGGCCATAGCGGATCGTGGCGGCCACGCCGGCAGTTTGACGCAAAAAACTGAGGTGCTCGTGATCGGAGCCTATGCCACCGAATCTTGGAAGCACTCATCGTTTGGGGACAAGATTGTCAAAGCTACCGCCTGGCGGGACCAGGGGTTGCCAATCTCGATTGTCGCCGAGAGCCACTGGGTCAGTTTTCTCTAAATAGCCGGTTCCCGCGAGGTCTGATGCTTTAGGCGCGAGTTCGCCGAGGTGAATAGATGGGACAAAATGCCATGAGGGATATGATCCAGCAATTTCGCAGGCCTGCGCGCCACCTCATCACGAGCGTGCTGGCACTCGCGGCTGGGACAGCCGCCGGGTGCAGCTCCATCGACTACCAGAAGCTCACCACCGGCAAGCTATCAGGCAGCTTGTTCGTGATGTGGGTCGGTGAGGGCAACAGTTCGGGCGATGGCAATTTCTTGTTCGTGCCAGATCCTCGCGATCCCCTCATCTTCCATCGGGCTGATCGCGACGCTCCAGGCAGCGCGATCAAGCCGGGGCTGATGTATACGGACGGCGGTTCAATCCCGAAGGTAGCGCAAGTGTTCAAGGGTTTGTCGCCTTGGGGTTATGCTCCCGCTTATATGATCCACGATTGGGTCTTCATCGCACATCACTGCATCGTGGATGGGAACACTGAGAAACGGTTCGATCAAGTTCGCGGAGTCGGCTTCAAAGATTCAGCGGCAATCCTGGGCGAGGCTATCAAAGCACTAATCGCGACCCGCCAGGTCGCGCCGAACGATGTTGCACCCGGCGCGATCACAGCGGCGGTAGGCAGTGTCGTCGCCAAGAACCTATGGGACGAGAAAGGAGCCTGTGAGTCGCTGCAAGTTAGTGCGAAAGACATAGCTGCCGCAGAGGCAGCGATACCCGGGTCGACAACCAGAGCTCAGAACTTGAGGACATTCCAGGTTCCTCAAGCTACGGTGCCTGCAGTCGCCGTGAAGCCTGCGAAGATCATAGCGCGCGTGTCGTTTGAGTAGGAACCTACTCAAGTTGTTGATACCTCGGGATGGCCTGACCGCGCCCGATCGTCGGCGGGCTCGGATCAATAGAGGACTAGTTGAAATTGACGTGTGCAATCCGCTCGACCGTGAGGTTGAGGCTTCCGCTCCATTCGTCGGCCGAAGCAGTGAACCGCTCGGAGGCGGCCTGTCTGACTCCCACATACCAAACGGACTCGTACTGGAGAGAGCCGGAGCCCCGAATTTCCGATCGCACCTCCATGCCCCTTTCAAGCCCGTAATTGTCAACTAGTTGCTGTGCGAAATCTTGCAATGCCATCCGACCTGCAATGTCGAAGTAGCACTGATAAAGTTCAAGACGGTCCGCTCGTCCTTTTCGGAATGTGACGTTTCCACAGGGTTCTTGGTCTTTCACTATGAAAAGGGAACCCTGAGCGGCTTCAAGCACATTGGGACCGCCGTCGGTTCTTTCGCCAAAACTCTTCGGCGCAGGAATCTCGCTTTTTAGGGCGAACGAATGATCCAACGCTTGCCCCAGTTGTGCCTCGGTCATCCCCAGTTGAATGCCGCGGAACGATGATGCGTTGGGGTTAGGCTGACCGCCATCGTCTTCTGGCGCATTGTTCGTCGGCGCATGCTGGGGCTCGGCGGTTTCGATAGCGGTTAGCTTGTCGCCAACGACCTTGTCCAGTTTCTTCCATTCGTCAGACGCGAAGGCCTCGCCCGATGCGTTTCGAATGCTATTGAGCTGCCCCTGCATGTCTTGCAGGGCGGCAGTTGACGAAGGATCGGCTGGAAGATCTTGAGCGCGTTTGATCAACCAGTCGAGTTTTTGCTTGTAGCCCATCAACTCCCTTGCCGCTGACCGCGCCCGAGCCTCTTTCAGCGACGTGATCAAACGGTCCAACGATTCCTGGGTGATATCGAACCTGCCGGGCTTGCACTCCCGAACCGATTCCAGCATCCCGTCTATGTCTTCGACGCTAAACAGCTCACGAGAAAGGGTTCCGTCCCAAGCACCTGATACTTGGCTGCACGGGATTGACGCAGCTGCCGCAGAGCCAGCCCAACATATCGCAACTGCGGCCAGGGAAAGGGCAATGCGCTTCCTGATCTTTGTCCTTCGCATGCAGACGGTCATCTTGGGACCCCGCCTGACGCTTCGATGCTGGCTTTCCGCGTACTCCTCCAGGCGAAGTGCGCCATGAGGGCGAGGATCAGGTCGACGAACGCCCATATCTTCATGTCAGTGAAGGCGCTGGCGGCATTGAAGGCAAAAAGGCTGCCGACAACGAACACGAGCGCCGAGACCAGCGGCAGGCCGAATGCGAAGGCACCGCCGACGAAAAACAACAACCCGACCAACACACCAACCGATCCAGCTCCAGCCAGATCATGATTGGCCAAGATGCTGCCGCCGGTGGCCACAGCGCAGGACTGCAACATCGACACCAAGCCGAGCAGAATTCCAATAACTCCAACTGCGATTTTCATTTCACTTCCCCCAACATGCACGAACCGTCCACTCCCCTAATGTTGAAATAGGGGACTATTGGTCCGTCGATTGTCAAGCCGTTCATACTGCTTTCTTGCTGACGATGAATGTCCGCAAGATCATTGGCTGGAATCTCCGCAAGCTCCGCGTCGAACGCGGCCTGTCGCAAGAGCGGCTGGCATTGGCGGCCGAGATCGATCGCTCTTACGTCGGACGTGTTGAGCGCGGGTCGGAGAACGTGACCATCGATACGCTGGACGCATTCGCTGCCGTGCTGGGCGTCTCCGCCGCCGAGCTTTTGATCGAGCCCCCTAAGGGCGCTCGTGTGCCATCCCCGTTGTCTGCAGGCAGAAAGCCGAAGGCTGGCTAATCGGGCCGTTGATTGTGCCCTTGTGCTCTGTGCAGCGAAGGGCATCAGTATTCCTCCGGCAGCATGACCGTCATGACACGAATGGTGACGGCCGGATCGGCAGAGTCCGGCGACAAGTTCGCCAAATTCCGATCGTAGCAATCTATTTTGAAGAACAGCTGCCGCTCGCCGACGTGCAGGAGAGCGCAGTCATGTTCGCCCCACGGGTCGTTATCCTTGTCGAAGGCATCGAAGTTGGCGACGGCCAGCAGAATGGCGGCAATCTCGTGAGGTGGCAGTGCAGGTACGCCGGCGGTCATCACCATGCGGCCGCCGACGCCGGTCTTCCGCAATTGGTCGTTGAGGTTACGAATGCGCGTCTTCCTATCGGCCGTAGCAGGCCGGTCGGCACGCTCTGCCGAGCAGGTCATGATTTTGGTTCCTTGTCGATGTTTGGGGTGAAGGCTGACGGGCCAGGACGAACCCGGCCCGTTGCGAGACCGAGTTACTTCTTCGCCAGTTGCCGAGGGTGGATCAGGCCGAGCTGGTAGTAGCTGCGATCGATCTGCGGGGCATCCGGGTAATCGCGGAACTTCAGCGAGAACATACCCTTGGCTTTGACCTTCATGATCCGGGCCTCGAAATATCCCTCATCGGGACCCTCTGACGCCAGCACCATGTCGCCGACCGCCAGCTTGCCCCATGGGTCGCTTGTGCCAGCGCCGCCGCCGTTGCCCCCATTATCGCCCCCGCCATGGCCCGCTACGGCCTCAGGCGAGGCCGCTGAAGCGTTTTCGGGGCTGTCGGGGTCATCAGCACCGGTCGAAGCCCGGCGCGGCTCGTCAGCGACCCCCGCCAGGGCGGTTATTCGGGTGTACAGTTCGCCCTTGACGAAGGGCACAAAGGCCTTGCCGCTGTCGAACAACTTGCCGCGTGGAAGGCGCATTACGATATCGGAAGCATCGCCCGGCTCGACACGGTGCGAGTGCATTCGCATCAGCTTAGCCGCGCCTTCGGCCGCCTCGACATCAGGCAGCAGGAAGATTGATGCGTGAGGTTTGCTGCTGTCGTCCCTTCCGAAGACGATAAGCGATGGTGTTGTCTCCGAGGCGACACTCATTCGCCGGCCTCCAGATATGACAAAGGGGCCAGATGGCCCCCTTTTTCGGGTTTCGCTGGCGATCGGCACACGGTGCCGGGTCCGTCTGTCATTGGCATATTTCAGCTCCTGTTAGGTTCTGGCCCAGCCGCATCAACCGACGCAGCTCGCCGCAACCAGCATAACAGGAATATATTCTTACGTCAACCGGAGGTTGTTTTTCTCCTCGCCAGGACCTCAGTAGTCGTCTGGGATATGAGCCCACGCTTCGATCACGGCGTCGGGACATGACAGGGTGGCGAATAGTAGGTTGTCTCAACCGCGGCCCGCAGTTCGCGAGGGATTGTCACATCAACCATTATCCCCTCGACCCGCCCCAGGTCTTCATCAGACGTGAATCGGACTCCCTTCTTGCCTGCATCCCGCACCCGGATAGGCAGGTGGAGAGCCGCAATCAGAAAGCCGCAGAACTCGTGGAGTTCAATGTGCGACTCGTTTTCGTCCAGCAGAACATTGAAGACTTCCATAAGCAGGGGCCCGATACCGGCATGGCAAGATGCGGTTTTGCTCGGACAATAGAATCCTTGCACCACAGTCTCCATGAGCTCGACGCGTCCAGAGCCAGGGATGTAGCCGTGTTGCCGTGCACGGCGCATCAATGACTGAAAGAATGATATCGAATACTCAGTGGCGCGGACCCGTGGTTCTCGAAGCAGCATGTAGCTTTCTAGCCAGCCATGGAATGGGTCGAGTCGATAGATGAGCAGTGGTTTGTCGTCGAGTTTCATTTCAATCTCCTTGATGCTGGATGCGATCGCAGGTTTGCCGTCGTCGGTGAGACGGCTTCGTACTTTACGGCGCTCGGAATTGGCTTGTTGGGAATGACGGCTGTCGGGGCTACGACTACTTCGTCGTCACCTTGATCTTGATGCGATCCTTTCCGACACGGATGGGGCCGCCCGAAATTAGGATCTGCCCGCCGCGACGACGACAACGGATGGTTTCCCTCATGCCGGCGTAGCAAATAAGCGAGCGCATGAAGATGATGAAGCTAAGATCCCTTTTGAACAACTCGGCCAACAAATCGCCAAGGAGGTAGGCGAGAAACTCGTTCGCTGTTTCTTGTTCGGGAGGGCCACCAGCACAGTTGATGTACCTGCCCAGCATGATTGGTAGCTCTTCCCTTTCGATCATCCGAATCGGCGAAGATTCATCTAAGAACCCTTCGACCGTGCCATCCCAAAGGTTGATGATGCCCTTTGCGATCGGCACCTGGTCGTTACGGCGCTTCACGCGTTCGCTGAGCCAGTTGATAAGCTCCGTTCGGCTGGTGATTGTTCTGACTGTCATGATTTTATCCTTGATCGGCGGAAATTCGCGGAAGCGTGGTCGTCCGCATGGCAGAGGCTTTGACTTTGTCGTCGCCTCGGAAGGACGCCTCTAAAGGGGCGGCTCGCCGACCTCGCGGCGATAGAGTTAGGTGAGTTCACCGTGCTTCGCGGTGACGCGGAAGCGAAAACCGAAGCATTCACGAAAGTGACGCGTACTCTTGAAAGTCGTCTCGTCGTCGCCACTCGTTGCGATCACTCGGTTTTCCAGCTTCATTTGCCTGAGCAGCAGAGGGATGAAGTACTCGGCCCCAGCGCCTGGATGTAAATGCCGTAGCCCAGCGCCTCCGCGGCGAGGTAGCGGACGGCCGGAGAGCAGCTCACTTTTTGGTGCTGGTCAGCGATGTTGTCGAACACCGCCTTAAGGTACTCCTCCAGAAATTTCAGCTCGGCGAAGTGTCCGTACTTGTACTCGTCAGCTAAGGTGTCGAAGCAAGTAACTTCACCGGCACCGATCATCTCCGGCTCTTGTGCCTTCACCTGCTCGATCAGCCAATCGATAAGCTCCACTTGGTCGGTGATTTTGCGAATAGGGTCTGGGGTGGTCGAATGAGGCATACGTTGTCCTTTCTGATTTTGGATTGATGTGCGTCTGACGGCCGGAAGTCCCGGGCCAGGCACTGCACGGGTCGTGGGTCAACTGTGGAGGGCGGGTGATCCGTGCAGTGAAACGGTGGCATGTCGGGAAGACCCAACGGACGCTTTACCGGGCGTCAGAGTCAAGGTCTGCGAAGCGGAGGGGCAAGATGCCGTGCTCAGTCTATGCAGGCGTCTTGAGCGGCGGGCGTCTAGAAGAAGCGGGCCTTCGGGACGCGAACATCGAAGTCCATGCTCAGGCCGTCGCCGATGGGGAACGGTTGGCAGGCTCGATAATGGACTTGGTCGTAGCGGCGCTCGACATGGAACTGTGATCGCATTTCGAGCAGCTCGATCAACAGGCTGATCAAAAAGTCCGGCTCAACGTAGCCGCGCTTCTGGACGCTTAGCGCCATAATCGCGCCGTGGATGAACAGTGTTCCAAGCGATACAGTTTCCATCTCGGCGTTAGGGCCAAAGCCGCGCTCGATGTACGTCGGCGACAGTGGGTGATCGAATGCGTTAGAGTCAGCGATGTCGTGAAACATGTGATGGACATCGCTGTGATACGGCTCTCGCAGTTTTATTGATGGGAACTTTGCCTCCCAACGCTCGATGAGAAAATCGACAAGACCGCACGGGTCAGTCCTGTAGTAGATCTTCGGTTGTCCGTTGGTGTCGTGCATAGTCGTCTCCTTGTTGCGGTTGGAAATTGAGCGCACGGCGCTTTGCCGGCTGGAGGAATTGGATTTCCGGCTGGGTGATTTCGGTGTTGGTGATGAGGAATTTCGGTGAGGCCCATCAGAAATGAGCGAGGGCCTCATCAGTATTGGATAGGTCGTAAAAGGCGGAAATGACGACCTAGGCGGTGATCACATCAAAACAGGGCGATGAGCAGGTTGAGGGTGTTGGGGGTGGTGTTGATGGGTGCAATGGGCTGGTTGGTGATGGGTATGGTTATGTACTGCAACCTCACCCATCACCTTCCTACCGTCCGCGTTTTGAGATCCCCGGTGAACACTTCAAACCGTCCATCTAGCGACGGTTCCGGGGCACGACGCCCCCGCGCGACTTCATCATTCCGCCCAAAAACGCCCGCTCCCTCGGCTTCATCCGCAGCAGCCAAAGGTCATGTTCCAGTTGCGCCGCTTCAGGCAGCTTGAACGGTCGCCGGTCCTTGTTGCCCCGCTTATCGAACGTCGCCTCTCGACCATCGGCGGTGGGTTTGACGATGTACCCGATCGCGTTGGCAAGTTCCGTAACCGGCTTGACCTTCACGGGGCGGAACTTCCGACCCACAAGATCCGGCGGCGCGGGTCGTCGCGGCATCAAGACGCGGCGGACCTCCTTTGCATCGGCATCGACGGCTACCGCCAGATGCAGATGTGGTGCCCACCACTCCCGACCGTCCTCATTGCGATCATAGGCGATATCGACCGCACCTATGATGCGAGCCGACCTCCAATTTTCTGGCGCATCGCGCAACCGGCGGCGCACGCTCTGAAACAACCCGCTGATGGACAATTCGTTGAGGTGCCCGGGTTCCAGGAAATAGTTCGGATCGATGATGGTGACGAAGTGCAAGCTCCCTGGCTCCGCCTTCAGCAGCCTCCTGGTTTGCCGCACGACGCGATTGAGTTCCTTGCGCTCACCGAACGCACACGCGGCCGAGCAGGTAGCGTGCGGGCACTCTGCTCCACGACAACCGCGCAGATGCTGCCACTGCTTTTCGTCAATGCCGGCTCGCGCAAAGCGCGCGAGGCGAGCAACATGAAAAGCGGTTAGCTCCTCCTCCGTTTGAACGCGCTGAACTCCTAGCCGGCGCAGCGCCTTGGCATCACCGAAAGCGTGGCGATCAAACTTCTCGGGCGGCTTAGGCATCGTTCCCCTCCCCGTTGTCGCTGGACGAGGCCTGGTATTGGTCGGCCAAACGATGGAGCAAAGCCGGCAAGGGCTCCCCTCCAAAATCAAGAACTGTCAAGCGAAGGCGGCTCCCGGGGCCCTCCAGGTCGAGGGCAAGTTCCGTGCCCACCCCGGTCGCTGTAGCAACGGCTCGCAGTCTGTAGCCGTCCCGGTTTGGGCACATCCATGCGCTTGCTCCGCGCTCAGCGGCGAGCGAGGTTCGCATCGATGGATTGTCGGCATTAGTGGCGACTGAAGGCATTGCCGACTTGGCTGCCCGCTTGGCCCGGATCGTGTGCTTGCAGGCACCCAGCGTTGTGCTCGCCAGCCAGTCGACGATCTTCTCAGAAGTGACCCCTTGATCGCGCGCAGCTTCGAGAACACACGCATAGTCCGAGCAAAGGGATTTCTCGCCCGGGGCCTCCGGTCGCGCAAAGTAAGTGATCGCGATCAACGCCGTCTTTTCGGGGCTCGGTTTTCGTTTCCGAGATGGGAAATCAGGCTGATCGAGCACGTGCTCGACCGCCGCTTTGCCGCCCGCCTCCATAGCGAGAAAAAGCCTGAACGGTGCGACAAAGGATGCGAGGCGCGATTTCCACGAGGGGAGTAACCCCTGCTGGTCGCGTTGCTCGCGACACTCGTCCATCGCCCGAGTTAGGTCCTCTGCGGCGGCAGACAACGCTTCCGATGCGCTAACTTCGGTGGCGTCGAGGCTGGGGATGGATGCGAGCGCTATTTCGGTTCCACCGGAATAGGGCGGGACGAGTTCGGGCTGCTTGGAGCCAAGCAGCCCGTTGGGGCTCGGGAGAAAACCGGAAATGATTTGTCCGCCTCCTCCAATTAAGGACCTGGAAGGTGTCAACATTCTTACTCCTGGTTAGATTGGGGCCGGGAAAGCCGGCCGCTGGTTTGATTTGCGTGACGTGGGCGGCGAAAAAACGCACGCGATCCACCCAAGCCTTTACGGGCTCGAGATCGGACGTCTTAGCGATGGGGTTAATGGGATGCGGGCTGCGACCGCCGACGAGGGGACTTTCCTCAGTCGCGCGGCGACTGGGTGAGTTTTTCGATCAGCTCATCAATATCGGCTGAACGCCAAACTGTCGTTCTGGGACCGAGTTTGACCGGCTTAGGAAAGCGACCCGATCGAACGCCAGCCCACCAGGTTGACCGGCTTACCGGAATAGGACCGTCCGGTGCTATGATTGATTTGATGCGGACAAGCCCGCGAACAGAAGACATCTTACACTCCGCTTTTCAGGACGAAGCGATCATGGCCTAACTGCGCACCCTGTTGGCCGATGTCGGTTTTAAAAACCCGATATCGGTATTAATCGTTAGGTCGCTCAAATTGCGTGGGGTCGAAGTCGAGAAATTCCTTCGCCTTCTGAAGGCAATCGCGAATAGCGTCCTCGCCGACTTTCAGCTCTGGGTATGGCGCTAGAAGCTCGGCTATTTTCCTACTTGCGCCGGCCTTTCCATTTTTGAAATGGCCGTATCTAAGGACCGCAAGCCCCAGGAGAATTCGATAGAGCGATACTAGTCGCTTATGGCCGGGTTCGGCCGGTTGCAGCTTGGTGAGTTCGGTGAAGCTTTTCCGCAAACGCTCAGCTTCAGCGGTCATGTCGGCCAGTTCGTCACGCAGTCGATCTGTTTTGGAGTAGCAAAAATCTGAAACCGCCTTGTCGACATCAATTCCAACATCTTTCGCCCAAGCTGAGAACTCGGCTGGGCGTATTGGGTCTGTCAGTTGACCAATCGTTACGGCTCGTCGCACTTGTTCGGTTCGCGCTTCGTACGCCGGGCGAAACAGTGAACGATGGATGCGGACAAGTGCGTGCGTGGAGACGACCCTGGGGTCCTTGCCAAATGAAAGTGCAACGGCTTCATCGATGGACCAAGCTGGCATCGGAAGCCAATATGCAAAGTCCGCTGTAGCTGTAGGTTGCGAGAAGAATGCGTAAAGATCCGACTTTCTGCTGCGCTCATCAGAAGCCATCCGTGCCCTGTTTCTGATCTTCTCCTTTTTAACATTCAATGCGATCAAGAACTCTTCATCACTTAAATCGCGCAAGCCGTATTCGTACGACAGAGCGTCATCGATGAACTTACGCCACCGCTCTCGACGCCTTTGCTCGCGCCCCAGGCTACCGAACTTCTCCTTTAGGAACGCAAGCGCGCCTTCTCGCTCGGCGTCGTCAGCCCACATGGAAGCAGAATTCATTGTCTTGCCCGCCGATACAAAATCGACGACTGAGTCACTCGTGTCGTTTTGTCCCTTAAATTGCGTCATAGCGGCCTTGATCCGTGGCGCGACACGCGCCTTGAAGTGCGGGAATCTCAGTCCGACAAGGAATTCTGTTTGCTCTTCGCGCAGTACATAAATCGGCACATCACCGGCGTTGGTGGCGTTCGGCGGCATTTGACCTCCGTTAGCTTTCGTCAGCCAGAGGCTAACCGTAGAGAGCTCAATTTTACAAGCAATCCGGAACCCATTCGTTCAGCCGAGAACTTTTGGGGTATATTTGGGGGTATTTTTGTTTCTCCATTTCATTTTCATCATGTGAGTTCGTATGTTACTGCTCGAATCATATGCCCCTAAGCGGCACCAGTTCCTCTTGTCCACCTGCATGCTGCAATCAGCACCTGCGTCACTGCCCGTGCAGTGGATCGCGACGCCGGCGAAACATATCCGCCATTGTCGAGACCGGGGTTTGATGTGAAACTCGCGGCGTCAGCATGGGAGGTCCAAATGCCCAACACTTTCAAGACCGGAGACGTCGTCAAGCTGAGGTCGGGAGGCCCGAGGATGACGGTCAGCGACGGCGCCGCTTCCGGCATGTATCTCTGCCACTGGTTCAACCGCGAGGGCGATGTGTGGACCCCGCAACATGCGGGGTTCAAGCAGGAGCAGCTGGTAGCCGCCGACCAATCGACGTAATTCCGCTTTAGCCAAGGGATGGCCGGGCCGGCGCGACTGCAGACGCACCGGACGAAGTGTTCTGCCGCTTCCGGGACCGCCACGGTCCGTCATCGCCGGCAAACGGCGTGATCGACATTGGTGACCGACGGATTTTTATGATCACGACGTTTAACGGCTGAAGCGTGCCGTGGCATTGGGCCATGGCAATGCGCCAACCGGAGACGTGAAGCATGATACGCCGTTCGATCCTTGCCACTGCCTTGAGCGTGCTGACCACCGCGGCTCTGGCCCAGACAGCGACACAGCCGCCGGCCGCGACGCCACCGGCCGCCACGTCGCGCGCTGCCACATCGCCGGCTGGCACATCGTCGGCTGGCACATCGTCGGCCGCCAAGCGCGACATCACACTGGCCAAGTTCCAGAAACGGCGGGAGAAGGCGATCATGGCCGCCGACACGGACGGCGACGGCAAGATCAGCCTGCTGGAATGGCAAGCCTTTCAGGCCAGACGCAACGTCAGGCGCGACCCTGCCAAATCCTTCGCGCGCATCGATTCCAATCATGACGGCTTCATCGACAGGGCCGAGCTCGATGCGTTCTTCGCCAAGCGCTTTGCCAGGCTGGACAAGAATGGCGACGGCATTCTGACGGCCGACGAGAGGCCGAGCCACAAATCCGCTCCCAAGCCGGAGCAGTGACCAAGAGGCTATGACGTGTGATGCATATCGGGAGTGCGCCAGCCGATGAGCGCCGATCCGGACGAGGAGCTGGTTCGTCGGGTCGGTGCTGGCGATCCCGCGGCGGTGCAGGCGCTCGTCGCGCGCAAGCTGCCGCGCATCCTTTCGCTTGCCGTGCGCATGCTGGGCGATTCGGCGGAAGCCGAGGATATCGCGCAGGAAACCTTCGTGCGCATCTGGCGTCATGCCTCGAAGTGGCGGCGTGGCAATGCACGCTTCGACACCTGGGTCCACCGCGTCACGCTCAACCTTTGCTACGACCGGCTGCGCCGGCGTCGCGAATTGGTGACCGACGAGATGCCGGACATTGTCGACCCCGCTCCGCTTCCCGATTCCCATCCTGGCGAAGAGGGGCATCGGGTCGAGCGGGCCTTACAGGCAATCGCGCCACGCCAGCGCGAGGCGATCATCCTGGTCTACTATCAGGAGATGTCCAACATCGAGGCGGCCGCGACCCTGGAGATCAGTGTCGATGCGCTGGAGAGCCTGCTGTCGCGCGGCCGGCGGTCACTGCAGACGATGCTGGCTGGGGATGGCGGCCATGACTGAGAAACGCGCGCGCCCGTATACTGTACGTTCAACCCGCCTTGCGGGCGTCCGGTTGGTCTGCGTTGTTTCCGACCCGCGTGGGCACGCGGCACCGAGGTGCAGGGGGAAAACAAATGGCTGAAGGCATCGAAGACGGGCAGGCAATGGATGCCAAGCGCTTCGCGGCGCTGGCGGATGCCTATGGCGGCGATTTGCGCCGCTGGCCGGAAGCGGAACGCGAAGCCGCCAGAGCCTTCGTTTCAAGTGAAGCGGGCCAGGCCATTTCGCGACAGGCCGACACACTTGACGCCCTGCTCGACAGCTATAGCGTCCAGCATCCCGGCAAGGCGCTGCACGGCAGCATCCTGCGCGCCGCCGACCGGCACCTCGTCCAGCGCCGGCGTCATCGGTTCTGGTGGCTGGGTCTGGGGCTCGCCGGCATTGGCCTGGCGGGCGCCGTCGCCGGATTGGCGTTGGTGAGCATTGTCACGCCGGAAGCCGGATCGGATCACTATGTGCTGGATGCCAATGTAACGGCGTTCGGCGATGCCGGGCCCGATGCCGAAAACGGCGAGGAGAGCCTATGAGCATGGGCCGCAACCTCATCATCGCATCGGTGGTGCTGAACGTCTTCCTGGCCGGGGCGCTTGCCGGCGGGGCCGTCTGGATAAGAAGCGGCAAGTCCGGCCAGGGCTATTCGCTGGAAGCCGCCGGCGGCCGCCTTCCCGACCAGGAGCGCATGCTGTTCCGCAAGGCACTGCGCGAAGTGCGGCGCGAATCCCGCCAGGTCATCCTCGATGGTCAGCAGGCCAGGCGCGAGGCAGCCGACCTGCTGCGCCAGCCGGTTGTCGACACGGCGGCGCGGTCGGCCGCGCTGGAGCGGGCCCGCAACGCCGACATCGCCGTGCGCACGCGGCTTGAGCAGCGCATCATCGAATTCGCGGCGGCGGGTTCGGCCGCGGATCGCGCCGTGCTGGCGGAAGGGCTGGCCAGGCGGGCAGGGCCGCAGCCGAAAAAATCGCCGTGACGACCGACGGAAAATGCCCGCGGGGCCG
>NZ_JAPYKP010000097.1:0-21529 GCF_037179725.1 Mesorhizobium sp. Cs1321R2N1
GATCTCGATCTCGCCTGGTTCGAGGAGCCTGTGATCGCCGACGACAAGCCGGGCATGGCCGAAGTGCGCACCGCCGGCGCGGTTCCGATCGCCACCGGCGAGAGCGAGGCGACGCGCTATGCCTTCCGCGACCTCGCCGTGCTCAAGGCCGCCGACATCTTCCAGCCGGACCCGGCCTTCTGCGGCGGCATCAGCGAGGCGATGAAGATCGGCACCATCGCCAGCGCCTTCAATTTGCGCTTCGCGCCGCATCTTTGGGCCGGTGCGCCATGCTTCTTCGCCGGGCTGCATGTCTGCGCCGCCTCGCCTTCGAGTTTCACGGTCGAATATTCGCTCGGCGCCAACCCGATGATCCACGATCTGATCGAAGAGACTGTCGAAGCAAGGGACGGCATGATAGCGATCCCGGAAAAGCCCGGATTGGGATTCACCGTTTCGGAGCGATTCCTGGAGGCGCACGCGCAACGCAATTGACGATGAAAGAAAAGAACCTTCTCGCGGAACTCGCCGCCTATCTGTTCTCCCATTCGGACAAGGAGAGCGGCCGCACGCCGTCGGAACGCGAGCTGGCGGAGCATTTCGGCGTCAGCCGTGGCCAGATCCGCGAAGCGCTCGCCATCCTCGAAGCCATGCGCATTGTCGAGCGCCGCGCCAAATCGGGCATCTACATCGACACCAAGCAGGCAAGCGTCGAGGCGCTGGCACTGTTCGCGCGCGCCGGCCTGCCGCTCGATCCCTTGCAGATTTATGAAACGGTCGAGTTGCGCAAGATCCATGAGATCAAGGCCGCCGAGCTTGCCTGCTCGCGCGCCACCGAGGAGAATTTCGAGCGCCTGCGCGAAATCCTCAGGGCATCGGAAGACCGCATCGCCGCAGGCGAAGGCCTGGCCAAGGAGGACCGCGAATTTCATCTGGAGATCGTGCGCGCCACCAAGAACAGCGTCTTCCACAACATCTGCAGCGTCTACTATCTGATGGGCGAGCAGCGCCTGCCGATCTACTTCAACGACCTCGAACGCAGCTTGCGTTCGCATGCCGAGCACGTGCAGATCTACGAGGCGCTGCTGCGCCGCGATGGCAATCTCGCCCAGGCGTTGATGAGCGCCCACCTCCAAGGCGCGGAAAGCTATTGGAAGGGCCTGATCGAGGGCGGCATGGCGGCTGTGCCCGCGGGCGCGACACTCGAAAAGGCCTGACCGTGACCCAGGCCATGCCCAAGATCCTGTCGACCCATCCGCTGCACCCGCGCGCCACGGCCAGGCTCGCCGGCGCCGGTCAGCTCGTCATTGCCTCCGCGCTCGACGCCGGCACCTTGACCAGGGAGGCCAAGGACGCCGATATCGTCATCGTGCGGGCGCCTCTGCCGCCGGCATTATTCGAGGGAGCCTGGAAGCTCAGGGCCGCGATCCGCCATGGCGCCGGGCTCGACATGATCCCGATGGAAGCGGCCGCGGCAGCCGGCGTGCTCGTGGCCAACGTGCCGGCGGTCAATGCCCGCTCGGTTGCCGAACATGTCATGTTCACCGCGCTTGCACTGCTGCGGCAGTTCCGCAGGGTCGACCGCGACCTGCGCGCCAAGGGCTGGCTTGCCGGACGCGAGCATGCCAATTCCAACATCGAACTCGCCGGCAAGACCATTGGCATTGTTGGTCTCGGCGCCGTCGGGCAGGCCGTCGGCCACATCGCCGCGCACGGCTTCGACCTGAAAGTGGTGGCAACGACGCGCAGCATGCAGCCGGCGCCGGAAAAAGTCGGCTTCCTGTCGATCGACGCGCTGGTCGAGCAGAGCGACATCATCGTGCTCTGCTGCCCGCTGACGCCGGAGACACGCGGCTTGATCAGCCGCGAACGTATCGCCCGCATGAAGCCCAACGCACTGCTGATCAACGTGTCGCGCGGGCCGGTCGTCGATGATGACGCGTTGATCGAGGCCTTGCGGGAGCGCCGCATCGGCGGCGCCGCGCTCGATGTCTTTTCGACGCAGCCGCTGCCGCCAAATCATCCCTATTTCGGCTTCGACAATGTCGTCATCACCCCGCATATGGCGGGGATTACCGAGGAATCGATGATGCGCATGGGCGTCGGCGCGGCCAGCGAAGTCTTGCTGGTGCTGGCCGGCAAGCTGCCGGTCAATCTGCGCAATCCGGAAGTGGTCGATCACTACCGGCGACGGTTTCCGGCGCAGATATAGCATCGCGGTTTCGCCCCAATTCTCCGCGACGTTGAGGCCATGTCCGGTCTTCGCCTTGCATCTCTGATTGCCGCAACTTCCTCCATCTGCACCTTGCCGGCACTCGGTGCGGCCGAGAGCAGCTATGTCTATTGCGACAACGGGCTGCGCTGCTTCAAGGCGCCCTGTCCATCGAGCAGCGCGCTCGATCTCGTCACCGGCACGATCATCAAGGGTGTGTCGATCGACACCAGCGGATTGCCGCAGGCCGACAAGGCGATAACCGATCAGTCCGACGTGCTTTATAGCGGAAAGATCGTGGTCAGGGGCGCAATCGAGCAGCGCACGCAGACCATCACCGGCAAGGATTACAGCTTGCCCTGGCTGGTCGCGACCCGCATCGTGCGCACCGCCAAGGACGGCGAACGCAAGCACTGTTCGTCGCACTGATCCGTCATCTACGGCCACTGCCGATCAACCACCCACCAGCCTCTCCACCGACGCGGCGATCCTCAGCAGACGACTGTCATCGCCATTGCGCGCCACGAGCATCAATCCCATTGGCAGCGATGCATCCGGCATCGGCAACGAGATCGCGCAGAGGTCGAATTGGTTGGCGACCTGCGTGTTGCGCAAAAGCAGTCCTTCGATACGATCACGCAGTTCGGCATCCTCGGCCAATGCAGCGATGGTCGGCGCCGTCACCGGCGTGGTCGGCAAAGCCAGCACATCGATCAACGCCAGCCGCTCATCCATGGCGGCGGTAAGCGCGGCACGGCGGCGGAGCGCCCTGATATAAACCGGCGTCGGCAGCAGTGCGGCGCGCGACAGAGGCCCGCTGACATGCGGATCCACCGGCACCGATGCGCCTGTCGCCAGCCAGTCGGCATGCACTTCCGCGCCCTCCATCGCCGCGATCGACCCGCGCTTGGTGGCCGCGCGCAGATCCGCGATCATATCGTCGATCGACAGATCCGCGATGCGTGCGCCAGCCTGTTCGATCTTGCCAAGACAATGCTCGAAGGCCGCGGCAATTTCGCCTTCCGTGTCGCCGAAGAGAACGCCGCGCGGAATGCCGATCCGAAGCCCGGCCAGTGGAATGGCCACCAACTCGTTCGGCTCCTCGCCGGCCATCACCGCGTGGGCGGCGGCGCATTGCGGGACGGTTCGGGCGAGCGGTCCGACCGAGTCCAACGTTCCCGAAAGCGGAAAGGCGCCGGAGAGCGGCACGCGCCGCGCTGTCGGCTTGAAACCGACGACACCATTGAGCGCCGCCGGAATGCGGATCGAACCACCGGTGTCGGAGCCGATCGAAATTTCGCTCGTCCCCTCGCCCACAGACACGCCGGCGCCGGATGACGAACCGCCGGGAATGCACCTGGCATCCCTTGCATTGCCTGGCGTGCCGTAATGCATGTTGTCGCCGATCGCGGTGAAGGCGAATTCGGTCATGTTAGTCTTGCCGATAATGACGGTGCCGGCCTGGCGCAGCCTGCCGACGATGGTGGCGTCGCGCATAGCAGGCGCGGCGGTCCTGCGCATCAGGGAACCGGCCGTGGTCGGCTCGCCGGCGACATCGAACAAATCCTTGATCGAGACAATGGTGCCGTCGAGCGGGCCGAGCGTCACGCCCACTCTTTTGCGGTGGTCGCTGGCATCAGCCGCGGCCCGCGCGGCTTCGGCATAGAGCTTCGTGAAGACCTTCTCGTCGGCCGTACGATTGGCAAGACGTGACAGGATGTTTTCGAGACGGTCGCGGATTGATTGCATGTCGATGTCGGACTCCGCCAGGATAGAAACGTCCTTAGGGCAAGCAGCCGCTAAGCCTGCCGAAGGGATAACCCGGCCAGCATGCCTTTGCACCTGCCAGCGATAGGAAGATACTGATGCTGTACAAAGGCAGCTGCCATTGCGGCAAGGTTGCGTTCGAGGTGGAGGGCGAGCTTGAGGGTGTCGTGCGCTGCAATTGCTCGATCTGCGCCCGCAAGGGTGCGCTGCTATGGGCCGTGCCACATGACAGGCTTACCCTCGTCGCCTGGGGCGATGACCTCGGCCGCTACACATTCGGCGAGGCGAGAATAGCGCACCGCTTCTGCCGAACCTGCGGCATCCATCCCTTTGCCGAGGACACCAGCGAAGGCGGCGAACGCAGCGCTTACGTCAACATCAATTGCGTCACCGGTCTCGACCCGTCCGCCTTGTCGATCTTCGACTTCGACGGGCGGGCAGTCTAAGCTTCCCAGTATCCCCCATCGCCCGCCACTCGTTCACCGCTGCCTCAAAATACCGGCGGCCCGAAAACCGTAAGGGTTCTCGGGCCGTTGCCAGGGGCGACCTTTCGGAGAGACTATTCGGCCTGCTTCGGACCGCGCAGGAACACCACGACGGCAGCCAGCAACGTCGCCGCGCCGCAATAGGCAAAGGCGCTGGCGACGCCGGCATAGTCGACCAGCAGACCGCCAAAGACGGCGCCCATCGCAATCGCCACCTGGAAGGTCGCGACCATCAGGCCGCCGGCGCTTTCAGCCTGGTCGGGTGCTGCCCGCACCAGCCAGCTCTGCAACCCGACCGGCACCGCGCCGAAGGCAAAGCCCCAGGCCGCGACGGCGGCGGCGGCGACCATGGGCGAAGTGCCAAGGATCAGCATCGAGGCGGCCGCCAATGCAATCAGCAGGGGCGCCAGGGCCACCGCGGCCTTGAGGTTGCGCTCGGCCAGGATGCCGCCGGCGATGTTGCCGAAGAAACCGCCTATGCCGTAGGCCAGCAGCACCAGCGAGATCGTCTCGATGTTGAGCACCGGCACCTTCTCGAGGAAGGGACGGACATAGGTGAAGCCGGCAAAGTGCCCGGACGCGACCAGCAGCACGACCAGCAGGGCAATCCTGATCGACGGCCGCTCCAGCACCTCGAGCAAGGTGCGGAAGCTCGCGACCCCCACCGGCGGCAGCTTCGGAATGGTGGCCAATTGCACCAGCAGCGCCAGCGCCCCGACGATCGTCGCAATCATGAAGGCCGTGCGCCAGCCCCAGACGTCGCCGACATAGGCGCCGACCGGAGCTGCGGTAACGGTGGCAAGCGACACGCCGGTCAGGATGATCGACATGGCGCGCGGCATCAGCCGCATCGGCACCAGCCGCAACGTCATGGCCGCCGACATCGCCCAGAAGCCGCCAAGGGCCACGCCGAGCACGACACGGGCAAGCAGAAGCACGGACAGCGACGAGGCAAAGGTGGCGAGAAGATTGGACAGGATGAGGAACATCGTCAGCATCCACATCACCAGCCTGCGGTCCATGCGCCTTGTGATGATGGCCATGGTGGGGGCGGCGATGGCGCCGACGATGGCGGTTGCCGTCGCCGCCTGCCCTGCCACGCCTTCGCTTACGCCCAGATCGCGCGCCATCGGCGTCAAAAGGCTGGCGGGCAGGAATTCGGCGGTGACCAGACCGAAAACGCCAAGGGCGAGCGAGACCACGGCGCCCCATGCGGGCTCGGTTCGTTCATCGGATTCTGCGGGGTTCAGAAGTGCAGCGTCAATGGCGCCTGTCGCGGGTTCGGCCATGGTCAGTCTCCGATGTTTGCAGCGCCACATAGAAAAGAACCGGCTCGGGCTACCGTTACACGCCTCGCCGCCATCGCTTGGCTATGCGGCCGGTCTTCGGATTTTGCAGCGCAGCATTTGACTGCAGCGCAACATGGGAGTGACGAGTTGGGGTTTCCATGCTAGAAACACCAGAATGAATTACAATTCGTCCAAAATGGCGCTGCCGACTTCTGGCGATCCGCTGACCGACATGCTGCGCGGATTACGGCTCGACGGCGTCGACTATGGCCGCTGCGTGTTGGGCGAGCCCTGGGCCGTTTCCTTCCCCGCACAGAAGGCAGCGCGGTTTCATTTCATCGGCCAGCAGGGTTGCTGGCTGTTCTCGCCGGCCAGGGAGTGGATCGAACTCTCCGTAGGCGACGCGCTTCTGATCCCGCGCGGCGACGCGCATGTCCTGGCCAGCGCGCCCGGCGTGCCCCCGGTGCCGATCGGCCGCTACACGATCGAACCGGTGTGCGAGAACATATACGACGTCTCCAACGAGTGCGGTGGGCCCAAGACGTTGCTGTTTTGCGGCAGCATGCATTTCAATCTCGACGGCTCGCACCCGCTGCTCGACATGATGCCAAACCTGATGCAGGCGCATAAGCTGATGGCGAACGCGCCGGGTATTCAGCATCTGCTCGACGCGATGGCCGGCGAGGTGACGATGGACCGGGTCGGCTCCGGCGGAATCCTTGCCCGCCTTGCCGATGTGCTCGCTGCCACGATCATCCGCTCCTGGGTGGAGAACGGCTGTGGCGATGCCACCGGCTGGATCGCCGCCGTCCGCAATCCCGACGTCGGCAAAGTGCTGGCAACCATCCACCTTCAGCCGGATCGCGATTGGAGCGTCGAGGCGCTGGCGCGGATGATGGGAGCCTCGCGCTCCGCCTTTGCCCAGCGCTTCGCCACAGTGGTCGGAGAGACGCCGGCCAAATATGTGCTGCGCGTGCGCATGCACCAGGCCAGGCAGTGGTTGGCCCGGGATGGCATGAGGGTATCGGTGGCGGCGGCGAAACTGGGTTATGATTCGGAAGCATCCTTCAGCCGCGCCTTCAAGCGGGTGATGGGCGTGGCGCCGAGCCATCTGCGCCATGCCGGCGACGACCCGTCCTGACGTCAGGACGACAAATCGCTCCAATCCTTCCCGGCTGGAGGAATTGCCAGGTCTTTTGGACGCGGCGTCATTGCCGGCCAGCTTCCGGCGGATAATCTGGTCCGTGGAGGAAATCCCATGGCCAATCATTTCGCACTGCTGGCGCTTGGTGTCCTGTCGGTCATTCCCGGACGCGCCTTTGCCCTCGAGGACAGCTATGTGCAGGCAGGCAAGATCCCTTACGTCGCCGAGGCGCCGGACCAGCCGCAGCGCCTGGGACCGCTGTGGGGCGAAAGGGCCAAGGGCCCTGCCGGCACCTTGCTGAAAGTCCCGGGCAACTGGCGCGCTCCTGTTCACGCGCACACCGCCGACTATCGCGCCGTAGTCATCCAGGGTCTGTGGGCGCACTGGCAGATGGAAGGCGGTGAGGCGACCAAGGTCGAACTGCCGCCTGGTTCCTACTGGACGCAAAAGGCCAATGAGATGCATGACGACGGCTGCCTCTCGC
Source organism: Mesorhizobium sp. Cs1321R2N1 (assembly GCF_037179725.1). Taxonomy (NCBI): domain Bacteria; kingdom Pseudomonadati; phylum Pseudomonadota; class Alphaproteobacteria; order Hyphomicrobiales; family Phyllobacteriaceae; genus Mesorhizobium; species Mesorhizobium sp. Cs1321R2N1. The sequence continues at coordinate 7,361 of NZ_JAPYKP010000097.1, forward strand.
AGACGGAATGCGTGATCCTGTTGATCAACGACACGCCATACGAGACCTACCTGCCAAAATAGCCGCGCCCTATGACGCGTGCCGCAAGCTGACCCCACTGCCCTTGTCGAACAGCACCACCTTGTCCGGGTTCCAGGCAAAGCGCACCGGTTGCTCGATCGCGACATCGGTCCTGGCCGGCACGGTGGCGCGCAGTGTCGTATCGCCGACCCGCAGCGTCAGGATCTTTTCCACGCCATGGTTCTCGACGTCGTGGACACGCGCCTCGACCGGTGCGCCGCTTTCCAGATAGACATCCTCCGGACGGATGCCGAAGACGAGCGGGCGACCGTCGGTCGCCCCACTCGCCCCAGCCCCCGCAAAGATTTTGGCCGCCCCCGCAAAGGGCAATTCGAAATTCAACGGCGCCATCACCGCACGGCCGTTCACCAGCCTGCCGTCGATCAGGTTCATCGGCGGCGAGCCGACGAAGCTCGCCACATAAGTGTCGCGCGGGTTGTTGTAGATCTCGTGCGGCGTGCCGGTCTGGATGATGCGGCCGTGGTTGAGCACGCCGACTTTGTCGCCCATGGACATCGCCTCGATCTGGTCGTGGGTCACGAACAGGAAGGTGGCGCCGAGCTGTATCTGCAGGTTCTTCAACTCGGTGCGCAGCGCCTCGCGCAATTTGGCGTCGAGCGCCGACAGCGGCTCGTCCATTAGGAACACGCGCGGCTTGCGCACGATGGCGCGGCCGATGGAGACGCGCTGCATCTCGCCGCCGGATAGCCGGTCGGTCTTGCGGTCGAGCAGGTGCTCGATCCGCAGCGTGCGGGCGGCGCGGTCGACGCGGTCCTTGATCTCGGCGTCCGGCAGACGGCGGATCTTCGGTTTCAGCGGAAATTCGAGATTCTCGCGCACCGTGTAACGCGGATAAAGCGAGTATTGCTGCAGCACCAGCGCCACGTCGCGCTCGGCCGCGCCCCAGTCGGCAACGTCGACCCCGTCGATGAAGACCTGCCCCTCGCTCGGCTTCTCCAGGCCGGCGATCAGCCGCAGCGTCGTCGTCTTGCCGGCACCCGTTTCGCCGAGCAGGACAAAGAATTCGCCATCGGCGATGTCGAGGTCCAGTCCGGTCAAGGCCGTGTGGTTGCCGAAACTCTTGGAAATGTTCTTGAGCTGAATATGGGCCATCAGAGCCTCACCTCAAGCGACTTGCCGCTTGCCTTGTCGAAGAAATGCGCCTGCGTCGGATCGATCCTGGCAAAGACCTTTTCGCCGGGGCCTGAAATGTAGCCGCTCTTGGTGCGGGCACGCAGCATCTTGGAGCCGACCTTGAGGTCGACGATGTCGAAGGAGCCGAGCGGTTCGACGATCTGCGTCTCGACGGCCATGAAGCCATCGGCCGCGTCACGGCGAATGAGCACCCCTTCGGGCCGAATGCCGAGCGCCAGGCTGCCACCGGTATGGCCATTGAGCTTCGACAGCAATGTGCGGGGAAACTCGAAGCCGGAAGCCGCTCCACCGACCGAGACCGAAACGGAAGACGCCGTCTCGGCGACCGCCGCGTCGGCGACGTTCATCACCGGGCTACCGACGAATTGCGCCACGAACAGGTTGGCCGGACGCGAATAGACCTCGTCGGGCGTCCCCACCTGCTGCAGCACCCCCTCATGCATGATGACGATGCGGTCGGCCAGGCTCATCGCCTCGATCTGATCGTGCGTGACATAGATGGTGGTCGAGCCCTGCTTGATGTGCAGCCGCTTGATCTCGGCCCGCATCTCCTCGCGCAGCTTGGCGTCGAGCGCACCGATCGGCTCATCCATCAGCATCGCCTTCGGCCGCCGCACCAGCGCCCGGCCGATGGCGACGCGCTGCATGTCGCCGCCTGAGAGCGCCGACGGTTTCTTGGCCAACAGGTCCAGGATTTGCAGCGTTTTGGCGACCGAACGTACTTCCTGATCGATCTCGCTTTTGCTCTTGCGCGTGGCGCGGAGTGGAAAGGCGATGTTCTCGTAGACGCTCATATGCGGGTAGAGCGAAAACGACTGGAACACCATGGCGATATCGCGGTCGGCCGCCTTCAAATGTTGGACCGGTTTGCCGTCGATGAGGATATCCCCCTCGTCGATGGTTTCCAGCCCGGCGATGGCGCGCAACGTCGTCGTCTTGCCGCAGCCGGACTGGCCGAGCAGCACGATGAACTCATTGTCCGCGATCTTGAGGTTGAGGTCCTTGATGACCTGGACGGCACCGAAGAATTTCTGGACGCCGCGAAGCTCGATCTGGGTCAATGCTGTGCTCCCGGATTTCGCGCATCCGCGTCATGGCCGGTGCCGGCCTGTTCCTCGGGCGCGATCTTCGAGGTGATGTTGAAGCCGATCAGCCCGACCAGTATGATGGTCAGGCCATAGGCGTGCAGCAGCATGTTCCAGGGCTGGCAGAGGGCCACGATGCCGAGCACCATGAGTATTTGCGAACCCGGTTCCAGATATTTCTGATTGATGGCGCGAAAGCTCATTTGCGGATTGCTCCGAAGGACATGCCGCGCAAGAGATGATTGCGGAGCAGGAAGGTGAAGATGGCGACCGGCAGCAGGAACAGGAAGGTTCCGGCGGCGATCACCGTCCAGTCCGGCAGGCCGGAGCCGACCTGGCTGGGAATGAACGGCGGCGCGGTCTGGGCGCGGCGGTTGGTCATGATCAGCGCGAAGGCATATTCGTTCCACGCCGTGATGAAGCAGAAGACGGCGGTGGCGGCGATGCCGGTGGCGGCCTCCGGCAGCACGATCTTGAAGAAGGCTTCCATGCGGGTGTAACCGTCGACCAGTGCCGCCTCCTCATATTCCTTCGGGATTTCATCCATGAAACCCTTCATCAGCCACACCGAGAAGGACAGGTTGAAGGCGGTGTAGAGGATGATCAGCCCGATGTGGGTATCGTTGAGGCCGACCGCGCGGTACATCAGGAACATCGGGATCGCCACCACCACGGGCGGCAACATGCGTGTCGACAGGATGAAGAAGAGCAGATCCGCCTCTCCCTTCACCTTGAAGCGCGAGAACCCATAAGCGGTGAACGTGCCCATACCGACCGCCAGCACCGTCGATGTGATGGCGATGATCAGCGAGTTCAGAAAGCGGCTCGGATAGCCGGACCACTGCACCTGGCCCTTGCCGTCGCGCACGATCTTTTCGCCACCGTCGAAGACGACGCGCTCCCACCATGGGGCCGCCGCGTACTCTTCCGGCGACGGCGGACTGCGCAATTGAGATCGCTTGGTGAACAGCTTCACGAAGGGCGATATCTCTGGCTGAAAGACGACGGTCGGCGGAATGGTCGTGGCAAGATTGCGCGGCTTGAACGCCGTTGATGCGATCCAGTAGATCGGCGCCAGGAATATTATCGTCACCAGCAGCACGGCGACGATGGCGACGCGGTTGAAGGTGATCTCGGAAGAAGTGCGGACGGCGGCCATCTCAGCGCTCCTTCACCTTGTTGAGGTATTTGACGTAGATGTTGGTGATCGCCAGCACCATGATCAGCACGATGTAGGCCATCGCGCAGGAGCGCCCGGTCTGCCATTCCTGGAACGCCATCTTGTAGAGCCGGATCGAGATGAGCTCGGCCGTCGGCTGGCTGGTCAGGATGTAGGCAAGGTCGAAGGTCTTGAACGCTTCCATGGTGCGGAAAATGACCGCGATCATCAGGATCGGCGCGACCAGCGGCAGCGTGATACGGAAGAAGGTGTAGAACGGCCCGGCGCGGTCGATCGCGGCGGCTTCGTAGAGATGCTTCGGCACCGCCGACAGGCCGGCCAGCGACAGCAGCATGACGAAGGGTGACCACATCCAGATGTCGGTCAGCGCGACGGCGTAAAGCGCCATCTTGGGGTCGGCCAGCCACTCGAAATTGCCGAGCCCGAGCGCATAGTTGATGACCCCCCATGACGGGTCGTAAAGCAATTTCCAGAACAGCCCGACGACCGCCATCGACAGCATCATCGGCAGCAGCAGCAGCGTGGTGATAAGACCCTTGAGCGGAATATCCCGGTTGAGCAGCATCGCCACGCCGAAGCCGACGAGCAGCTGTCCGACGACCGAGACAATCACGTATTTCGCCGTGATGGCGAAGTTCGACCAGACATAGGGGTCGTTGAGCAGGTCGCGATAGTTCTGCAGCCCGACGAAATTCGCCGGCGCGTTGGTCGACGCGCGGAAGTCGGTGAAGGAATAGCCGAGCGAATAGATCAGCGGAAAAATGTTGAAGACGATCAGGAACAGAACCGTCGGGATGATGAAGAGATTGCGGATGGAAATATCGCTCAGGCCGCGCGCCGCGGCACGCGAGGATCTGTCGAGGGTGGTGATCATCGTGGTCGCCAAGACCCTGCTCCCGGTTCAAGAAAAAGAAACGGAGGAGGCGACACCGCCCCCTCCGCGGGACATGAATGATTATTGGCCGCGGCCGTATTTCTTGAAGGTCGCATTCCAGTCTCCAGCCAAGGCGTCCAGCGTTTCCTTGGCGGTGCCACTGCCGCCGATTATGTAGGGATAGACGCGCTGGTTCAGCTGCTGCAGCAGTTCGGCATATTCCGGCACCGCCCAGAAGTCCTTCACCTTGAACATGGTCTCGTAGAAGGCCTTGTTGTAGGGCGTGGCGTTCTGGAACTCAGGCGACTTGAGCACTGCCTGGCTGCAGGTATAGCCGCCAAGGGCCGCCCACTTCTTCTGGGTCTCGTCCTTGATGAACCATTCGAGGAACTTCATCGCCTCTTCCTGCTTCTGCGAGTACGAGATGACGGAGATGCCTTGCCCGCCGAGCGCGGCGAACTGGTCGCCATTGGGACCGGGAGGGTTGGCGAAGAAGCCGGTGTTCTTGGCATTCGGGTTCGACGCTTCGTTGATCAGCGAGGGGAAGAACGCGAAGAAGTTCATGCTCATCGCGGCCAGGTTTTCCGTGATTGCCTGGTTGTCCTCGACGAAGAACGATTTGGCCCAGCCCGGAGGCGTGAACTTGTAGAGTTCCTTATAGGCATCGAGCGCGGCCACCGCCTTGTCGGAGTTGATGTGACCATCGACCTTGTAGGTCGTGTAGTCGCCCAACTCACCGCCATAGGAGAACAGCGCGTTCTCGAAGCCCATCGCCATCGCGTCGTAGGAATTGTCGGTGTAGATGGCGATGCCGTATCTCTTCTGATCCGGCCGGTGGAAGAACTCGGCGATGTCGCGCAGCGCCTTGAAGTCCTTCGGCACGTCGAGGTCGTAGCCGTACTTGGCCTTGAAGGCTTCCTTCTCCTTCGGATCCTCGAACCAGTCCTTGCGATAGGACCAGCCGACGGCATCGCCCTCGAGCGGGATCGCCCAGTATTTGCCGCTGTTGCCGGGATACTCGGCATAGTATTTCACCGTCGCCGGTGCCATGACGTTGCCAAGATCATGCTTCTTGAAGAAGTCGGTCAGGTCGACATAGTGGCCGCCGGTGGAGCCGGCGCCGAGCCACTGCGAGTCGCCAACGACCAGGTCATAGGCGTCGCCATGGGCGTTGAACTCGGTGAAGGCCTTGGTCTGGAAGTCGGACCAGGGCGTGGTCTCCACCGTGATCTTGACGCCGGTTTCCTTCTCGTACTCGTTGCCGAGTTCCTGCAGGTAATTGGCCGGATCCCACTCCGCCCAGAAGATGGTGAGCGACTTTTCCTGCGCGTAGACGGATGTTCCGCAGGCAAGCGTTAAGCCTATACCAGCAAGCACGCTGGTCACTAACTTGCGCATAATGATTTCCTCCCTTGTGCGCATTCTTCCTTGTCTTGCGAGCCGGCTACGGAGCTGGCCCTGGTAGTTCCTCCGGTGGTCGCGCTTTCCGAAATTCGGAGCCTCCTCGCTCTGTCCGGAAATGGGTCGCAGCCCTCACTTTCGATCCGCTTTTCTTTCCAAATCTGGTATTACCAATTATGAATGCCCGTCAAGCCCTTTCTTGCGCAACAATGCCTGCCAAAGCCGTCGAATTTCAGACTTATCCAGCTGTTTTCTCTGTATTTTCCTACTCATTGATATGCTTTGGCCTTGTGCGGACTTTTGCATTGCGGGTATTATCAGTGGTCGACGCGCCAATCTGGTAGAACCAGATTAGCGCTATTCCTATGTCGTCGCCAGCGTCATCCCAGCCGTATCGGTGGCCGACTCCGCGATCGCCGCGCGCACCAACGCACTCGCCGCCCATTGCGCGACCGACATCGTCCGGCGGCTGTCCAGCCCCCATATATCCTTGAGCACGATCAGCACCTCCACGCCGAAGATGAGCGACAGCGCCTGCGCCAGCCGCTTGAAATCGCGCGGCGGCAAGCGGCCCTTGAGCGGCGCGAGCGCCTCTTTCAGCAATTCGACGCGATGGCCGCGCGTGAAGGCAGGCTCGCCGCCCAGCGTACCCGCCTGGCGTCGCGCCCATTGATCGAGCGACAGCTTCAACGCTGCCTTGAACGTCGCCTCGAAGGCCTCGATGCGCGGCATGGCCGTATCGAACAGGTCTGCGACCCGGCGCTCGGCATCGGCGGCGGTGGATTTCCAAGTGAGGATCGGCCCGAGCCCCTCGTCGACGACCGCCTGCACCAAGGCTGCCTGGCTCGGGAAATAGCGATAGGCGGTGGCGCGGGAAACCTCGGCCGCCTCCGCCACCTCGCTGACCGAGGGCGTCGCCCCCGCCTGCATCAGCCTTGTCGCCGTCTCCAGCATCAGCCGTTTCGTACGCACGCGGGGTCCGCGTTCGGCTCTCTCACCGGTGTCTTCGTTCGTTGCGGGTTGTTGACGTGAGACATTCATACCAATACGATACGCGCGTCTCAAAAAATTGCAATGGCAGCCCCTTATCCCGGAGTGGCTATGTTGACGCTTTATGGCGCACAAAGCTTTCATCTGCTGAGCACCACCACCTTTGGGCCATCCAGCACAGGGGGGCGCAGATGAAGCGCGTCTATGTGGTGGGCACGGCCGATACCAAGGGCGAGGAACTCGGCTTCCTCGCGGATGCGATCGCAGCCACGGGCGCCGTCGTTTGCCGTGTCGATATCGGCACGCGAGGCGCGACCGTGCCGGTCGACGTCTCGGCTGAGGAGGTCGCCGCCTGTCATCCCGATGGCCGCGGTGCGGTGCTCGGCATCGACGACCGCGGCAGATCGGTTGCGGCGATGGCTGGGGCATTCACGCGCTTTGTCCAGTCGTGCACCGACATATCAGGTGTGGTCGGCATTGGCGGTGGTGGCGGCACCTCGATCGTCACCGCGGGCATGCGCGCGCTGCCGCTCGGCCTGCCCAAGATCATGGTCTCGACGCTCGCTTCGGGCGACACCGCTCCCTATGTGGACATATCCGACATCATCATGATGCCGTCGGTGACCGACATGGCTGGCCTCAACCGGCTGTCTCGTGTCGTCCTGCACAACGCCGCCCAGGCGATAGCGGGCATGGCAGGCAATCCGGCGCCGGCAGCGGACGGCAAAGCATCGATCGGCCTCACCATGTTCGGCGTCACCACGCCTTGCGTGACCGCAATCGCCGATCAATTGCGCGACATCTACGACTGCATCGTCTTCCATGCCACCGGCACCGGCGGCCGCAGCATGGAGAAATTGGCCGACAGCAGCCTGCTGTCGGGTGTCATCGACATCACCACGACGGAGGTCTGCGACCTGCTGTTCAATGGCGTGCTGCCGGCGACGCAGGATCGTTTCGGTGCCATCGCCCGCACCGGCCTGCCCTATGTCGGTTCGGTGGGCGCGCTCGACATGGTCAACTTCTGGGCGCCTTCGACCATTCCGGAGCGCTATCGCGGCCGGTTGTTCTATGAGCACAACCCGAACGTCACCCTGATGCGCACGACCGCACAGGAATGCCGCGCGATCGGCGAATGGATCGGCACCAGGCTCGCCCATTGCGAAGGTCCAGTGCATTTCCTGATCCCGGAAAAAGGCGTCTCCGCACTCGATATCGAAGGCGGCGCCTTCTTCGATCCGGAAGCCGATGCCGTCCTGTTCGACGCCATCGAGCGCACCATCAGGCCAGGTGCGACGCGCCGCGTCACCCGCCTGCCGCTGCACATCAACGATCCCGAATTCGCCAGGGCCGCGGTCGCTGCCTTTCTCGATATCGCCAGACAGTGAGACCCAGACATGCCAGCCATACCGCGCAAGGACATATTGAAGAAATTCCGGGGAATGATCGACAAGGGCGTGCCGATCGTCGGCGGCGGTGCCGGCACCGGCCTGTCGGCCAAGGCAGAGGAAGCCGGCGGCATCGACCTCATCATCATCTACAATTCCGGCCGCTACCGCATGGCCGGACGCGGTTCGGCCGCGGGCCTGCTCGCCTATGGCAATGCCAACGAGATCGTCAAGGAGATGGCCTATGAGGTCTTGCCGGTGGTCAGGCGCACGCCCGTGCTGGCCGGCGTCAACGGCACCGATCCCTTCGTCATCATGCCGCTGCTGCTGGCGGAACTGAAGACGATGGGCTTTTCCGGCGTGCAGAATTTCCCGACTATCGGTCTCTTCGACGGCACCATGCGGCAGAGCTTCGAGGAGACCGGCATGGGCTTCGGCCTCGAGGTCGACATGATCGCCGAGGCGCACAAGCTCGATCTCTTGACCACGCCCTATGTCTTCACCCCCGAAGAAGCTCGCGCCATGGCCAAGGCCGGAGCCGACATCGTCGTTGCCCATATGGGTGTGACGACTGGCGGCTCGATCGGCGCCACCTCGGCCAAGTCGCTCGACGACTGCGTCGTTGCCATCGACGCCATTGCCGAGGCCGCGCGCTCGGTACGCAAGGATGTCATCCTGCTTTGCCATGGCGGCCCAATCTCAATGCCCGACGATGCGCGCTACATCCTCTCCCATGCCAAAGGCCTGCACGGCTTTTATGGCGCGAGCTCGATGGAACGGCTGCCCGCGGAAGCCGCGATCGCCAGGCAGACGGCGGATTTCAAGGCGCTCGGCGGCGAGAAGACCGCCAAGAAAAAGAAGGGATGATGAGAGATGGCCGACAAGAGCAAGGTGTTTGTCTACCCGAAGGACGTCAGCGCCTTCGGTTTCGACTGGGGGAAATTGTCCCTGACCGTTGCGCCAGAAGTGAATGGCGCGACCCGCTTTTCCGGCGGCGTCGTCGACTTGCCCTCGGGCAAGGGCCATACCCGCCACAATCATCCGGGCGCCGAGGAAATCATCTTCGTCATCTCGGGCCATGGCGAACAGATGGTCGAGGACGAGAAGGGCAATCCGGTGGTCGAGAATGTCGGCCCCGGCTGCACCATCTACGTGCCGGAAAGCCGGTTCCACTCGACGCTCAACACCGGCGACGGGCCGATGCAGCTCTTCGTGGTTTATTCGCCGGCGGGACCGGAGCTTGGGTTGCGTGAATTGCCGGATTTCAGGCTGATCCCGGCGGGACAGTGATGATCTGCTCGAGGCGGCGCCGCAGCTCATTGTCCTGCCGGACATTTCTCCCCGTATAGTGACGGGGAGAATCAGGCCGTACCACCCCTGTTCCAGCCCCTGCCCCGATCCCCGAACATCACATAACCACTCTCGGTCACGGCAAGCGTGTCCTCCAGCTTGATGAAGCCGCGCGTCGGGTGAAGCATGGTAGTCTCCACCGACAGCACCATGTTTTTCTCCAGCGGCTTGGCGGCATAAGTGCCTTCATAAGTCACCGGATGGTTGGTCATCAGGAACGGCGCCTCATGCGTGATCAGGCCCATGCCGTGGGCGAAGAAATCCGTGTAGGGCGCGACCTTGGATGTCTTCAGCACGCCGTCGGCGTGAGCAATTATGTCGCCGCCAAGCACACCTGCCCTCACCTTCGAGAAGGCCGCCTGCTGCACGGTCTCGACCTCGGCCAGCAGATCCTCCAACTCGGCATCGGGTTCGCCCAGAATGCCCATCCTGCAGAGGTCGCCGATATAGCCGTGATAATTGCCGCCGGAATCGATCGACAGCACCTCGCCGTTCTTCCACGCCTGGCTTGACGAAGCGCGGTTGTGGCTGGAGCCCAGCGTAAGCAGGCAATATTCGAAATGCGCGCCGCGATTGGTCTCCTCGCGCCGGAGCTGCTCGATCATCTCGCTCTTGGTCGTGCCCTCGTGCGCACAGGCGATGGTCGCCAGCATGGAATCGGTGATCAGTTCGGAGGCGGTGCGCAGCTTTTCGAGCTCGGCGTCCGTCTTGATGGCGCGCATGCGTTCCAGCATGTCGGTCGCGTCGATCAATTTCGCGTCGGGCAATGCCTTGCGGATCAGCGCATAGGCGTCCGACGGCAGGAAGCCGGGTTCGATGCCGATGCGGGCACCGTCCTTGCCGATCTTTCTGATATGCTCGACTGCGAGATTGGCGGCATCGAGCGTGCCCCAGCAGGCGGCATGCAGCGTCGGCGTCCAGAACGGATGGTTCTGGTGCTCGCCGCCCTCCATGCGGTTGCCGATATAGGCCGCATGGTCCGGCCCGCCCTTCTCGTAGACGACGATGGGCAGGTAGCGGCTGTGGCCGATCGCATCCATGGCGGCGAAGAAGATGAACTTGTAGCCGCCCAACAGATATTGCGTGTTGTGCTTGGAGGTCGCAAGCAGCACGTCGATGCCGGCCTCCTCCATCAGCCGGTCGACCCTGGCCTGGTCGAACGGGATATTGCTGACGGCACTCTTGCCCGGCGCAATGTTCATCACTCTCTCCCTGAATTGCCCGGGATCGGTGCTGTTTCGCACTCGATCCACCGGCTCGCGATCAAATCTGCACCATTGTTCCCACTGTGGTCTAGCCAGAATGTTTACGACGCAACGCCCGGACGGTCACCAAGCGTCATTTGTCCATATATCCGCGGATCTGGTCCTACCAGCCAGCCGAATTGAATGGACTTGTGCTAACTGGTCCAGCGGACGAAAATTTCAAAGCCAAGCAAGGATGCGCCAATTCCGTCTCTGGCGAAACCCTCGGCAAGGCTCATAATCCCGCCGCAGGATGCCGATGCACGCGCCGGCGTTCGAGGGGTGTTGTCGCGCCCGGTCGCGGAGAGGACGGAGTTCGATCATGTCAGGTTTCACCATTTCCAGACGCACCATGCTTACCGGCTCGGCAATGCTGCTGGCCTCCACGGCGATGCCGGCACTGGGCTGGGCGCAGACGCCGAGGAAGGGCGGCCGGCTCGTGCTTGCCGCCGATTCCGAGCCACGCAACCTCAATCCGGCGATCGTCGCCTCCAACGGTGTTTTCTTCATCTCCAGCAAGATCGTCGAGACGCTGGCCGAAGCCTCCTTCGATAGCAAGGATGGGCTTGCACCTCGGCTGGCGATGAGCTGGGAAGGGGCCGCCGACGGGTTGTCGGCGACGTTCAAGCTGCGCGAAGGAGTCAAATGGCATGACGGCAAGCCGTTCACCTCGGCCGACGTCGCCTTCTCGGCGCTGCAGATCTGGAAGCCGCTGCAGAATCTCGGCCGCACGGTGTTCAAGGACCTCAGCGCGGTCGACACACCAGACGATCTGACCGCAGTGTTCAAATTCGCCAAGCCGACGCCGTTCCAGCTGATCCGAAACGCCTTGCCGGCACTGTCGAGCGTCGTGCCGAAGCACGTCTACGAAGTCGGCAAGATCGAGGACAACCCGGCCAACAACGCACCCATCGGCACCGGGCCGTTCAAGTTCGGCGAGTACAAGGCCGGCCAGTATTACCGGCTGACGAAGAACACCGATTACTGGGGCAAGGACGAGCCCTATCTCGACGAGATCATTTATCAGGTCCTGCCCGACCGTACCTCGGCCGCTGCCGCGATCGAGGCCGAGGAAATCCAGCTCGCGGCTTTCTCCGCCGTGCCACTGGCCGACCTCGACCGCATCTCTAAGGTTCCCGGCCTGAAGGTCATCACCAAGGGTTATGAGGGCCTGACCTACCAACTCGTGGTCGAAATCAACCATCGCCGCAAGGAACTGGCCGACATCAAGGTGCGCCAGGCCATCGCGCATGCCATCGACAAGGATTTCGTCGTCAAGACGGTGTTCCTCGGCTATGCTGCCACCGCCACCGGCCCGGTGCCGAAGAACGATCCGCAATTCTACACCGCCGACGTGCCGACCTACGCCTTCGACGTCGCCAAGGCCAACGCGCTGCTCGACGAAGCCGGTTACAAGAAAGGCGCTGACGGCAACCGCTTCTCGCTCAAGCTCTTGCCGGCCCCTTATTTCAACGAGACAAAACAGTTCGGCGATTATTTGCGCCAAGCGCTCGCGGCAATAGGCATCGACGCGCAGCTGGTCAACAACGACTCGGCGGCGCACATCAAGGCGGTCTACACCGACCACGCCTTCGACCTCGCGGTCGGCCCGCCGGTCTTCCGGGGCGATCCGGCCATCTCGACCACCATCCTGGTGCAGAGCGGCATTCCCGATGGCGTGCCGTTCTCCAACCAAGGCGGCTACAAGAACGACGCGCTCGACGCGCTGATCACCAAGGCCTCCGAAACGCTCGACACCACGGCGCGCACCGACCTCTATAAGGAATTCCAGAAGCAGGTCGCGGCCGACCTGCCGCTGATCAACGTCGCCGAATGGAGCTTCATCAGCGTCGCTAGTGACAAGGTCGGCAACATCGCCAACAACCCGCGCTGGGCGGTTTCGAACTGGGCGGACACGTATTTGGAATCGTGACACACTCACCCGGATGAGAATTCGCGGCGAAAAATTCGTAGGCGCAATGACGGAGGTCGAGCCCTACGATACCCCCCTCTGTCCTGCCGGACATCTCCCCCTCAAGGGGGGAGATTGGCTTGCCCTAGCACCACCCCTTTTTTCTGCGACATTTGCGATTGGCACCGAGGCCGATGACATCCAATCTCCCCCCTTGAGGGGGAGATGTCCGGCAGGACAGAGGGGGACGCCTTGGCTCGGCATTTCTCGTAGGCAGCCCCGCGCCAAACCTCCGACGCGCGCATGACCCGTGCCCTGGTCCTCCTCCGCCGTCGCCTCGTCGGCAGCATTTTCGTACTGCTGATCGTCGTCATCGGCACTTTCCTTTTGCTCGAAGCCGCCCCGGGTGATGCAGTCGACGCCTACATCGTCTCGACCGGCGGCGATGCCGGCATGATCGAGCTCTTGCGCCACCGCTGGGGCCTTGACCAGTCGGAGTTGACGCGGCTCGCCAACTATCTCTGGGCATTGCTGCATCTCGACCTCGGCCAGTCCGTCACCTTCTCCAGGCCGATCCGCGACGTCATCCTCGAGCGCCTGCCGACCACGCTCATCCTGATGGTCAGCGCCACCGCGCTCTCCTTCGGCCTCGGCTCGACGCTCGGCATCTATGCCGGCGCAAGGCCCGGCGGTTTGCGTGACCGTTTTCTCTCCGTCGCCTCGCTGGCGCTCTACGCGGTGCCCGGCTTCTGGCTCGGCCTGGTGCTGATCGTAATCTTCGCCGTCGACCTGCGCTGGCTGCCGATCGGCGGCGTCGAGACGCTGGCCTCGGACAAGACCGGTCTCGACCGCGCCGCCGACATCGCCATCCATCTGGTGCTGCCGGTTTCCGCACTCGGCTTCATCTATCTGGCACTCTATCTGCGCATGATGCGCGCCGGCATGGCCGAGGTCTGGCGCCAGGATTTTGTGTTGGCCGCCCGCGCCAGGGGGCTATCGCGCCGCCGCATCGTGCTCGTGCATGTCGCCCGCAACGCACTGCTGCCGCTGGTCACCATGCTCGGCCTGCAATCGGCGCAGATGCTGGGGGGCAGCGTCGTCATCGAGAGCGTCTTTGCCGTGCCCGGCCTCGGCCGGCTGGCGCAGGAAGCGGTGGCCGCGCGCGACACCCCCTTGCTGCTTGGCATCATCCTCACAAGCGCCGTGCTGGTCATCCTCATCAACCTTCTTGTCGACATCGCCTATGCCTTCCTCGACGCGCGCGTCGGCGCCAGTGAGGCGGGCGCATGAACCGTCTGCGCCGTTTCTTGCGCACGCCCGAAGCGGTTGCCGGCACTATTCTTTTGACGGTGCTGTTTGCCATGGCGCTGTCGGCCTCGCTGCTGTTTCCCGGGGACCCGCAAGCGATTGCCGGCCCCGCGCTGCTGCCGCCATTCCAGGATTGGTCGCTGCCGCTCGGCACCGACCGGCTCGGTCGCGACGTACTGGCCGAACTGTTCCATGGCTCCCGCACCTCGCTTGCTGTCGGCC
>NZ_JAPYKP010000098.1:0-21345 GCF_037179725.1 Mesorhizobium sp. Cs1321R2N1
GCATCCTTGCCAGGGCTTGGCTCAGAATCCTCTGGCGCGCCTGGCAGGACGGTACCCTCTACAATCCAGACAGACACCCCGCCGCAGCTGCCTTGCTCGCCAAAGGTTGACACAGGAAGTCTCATGCGTTCTCCCCAGGCCAGGCTTGTCGCTGGCCTTGCGCTGTCGTACCATTGCTTCTGTTCTCTTTATGTTCGCAGCGATGGCGGCTCCTGTCAACAATCCCGATCACGGTTTTTGTCGTGACTGCCTGACGTTTCAGCGCGGTGAAACGCGCCGCTGCGAACGCTGCGGCAGCCCTCGCCTTGCCCGCCATCCCGAGCTTTACCGGCTGCATCTGGCCCATATCGATTGCGATGCGTTCTACGCGGCCATCGAAAAGCGTGACAACCCGGCGCTCAAGGACAAGCCGCTGATCATTGGCGGCGGCAAGCGCGGCGTCGTCTCCACCGCCTGCTATATCGCGCGCATCCGCGGCGTCCGCTCCGCCATGCCGATGTTCAAGGCGCTCGAAGCCTGCCCCGAGGCGGTCGTGATCGCGCCCAACATGGAAAAATACGTGGCCGTCGGCCGCGAGGTGCGCGCCATGATGCAGGCCTTGACGCCGCTGGTCGAGCCGCTGTCGATCGATGAGGCATTCCTTGATCTCGCCGGCACCGAGCGGCTGCACGGCCTGCCGCCGGCGGTGGTGCTGGCGCGCTTCGCGCTGGCCGTGGAGAAGGAGATCGGCATCACCGTTTCATCTGGCCTGTCCTACTGCAAGTTTCTCGCCAAGATCGCGTCCGACTTCCGCAAGCCGCGCGGCTTCTCCGTCATTGGCGAGGCCGAAGCGGTCGGCTTTCTGGCAACGCAGCCGGTGACCATGATCTGGGGTGTCGGCAAGGCGTTCAACGCCACGCTCGAACAGGATGGCATCCGCACCATCGGCCAGCTTCAAAAGATGGAACGCGGCGACCTGATGCGCCGCTATGGGGTGATGGGCGAACGGCTCTACCGGCTTTCGCGCGGTGAGGATGTCCGCCGCGTCGACCCCGACCAGGACGCCAAGAGCGTATCGGCCGAAACCACTTTCGACACCGACATCGCCTCGCTGGAAGAGCTGGTCTCCGTGCTGAGGGGCCTTTCGGAAAAAGTCTCGGCGCGGCTGAAGAAGTCAGGCATTGCCGGGCGCACCGTCGTGCTGAAGCTGAAGACCCAGGATTTCAAGCTGCGCACGCGCAACCGCCAACTCGGCGACCCGACCCGGCTCGCCGACCGGATCTTTTCGACCGGCGTGGAACTTCTTCGCAAGGAGACGGACGGAACGAAATTTCGATTGCTCGGCATCGGTGTCAGCGACCTCTCTGACGACGATAAGGCCGACCCGCCGGATCTGGTCGATGTCCAGTCGCGCAAGCGCGCCATGGCCGAAGGCGCCATCGATGCGTTGCGCGACAAGTTCGGGCGCAAGGCTGTGCAAACCGGCTACACCTTCGGCAAGGGCCGCGACGGCCATCCACCGGAGCCGCTTGAAGATTGAACCCGATCAGCTGCGCCGAAGATCGATGCGGCTGGTCACAACGCTCTTGCCGGTTTGGGGATCACGGTCGACCACCGTCAAAACAATGCCGTCCGCCCCGTTTTTTTGTACGGTAAGCTGCGCGGTGCGATCGCCATTGACCTCCTTGGCCCAGCGAATGGCGAGGTTTATCGCATTGCCGGAACGGCTTCCGTTCAGCTGCGCCGGTCCGGTGCGCGATCCCACATAGACGCCGCTGTATTTGCCGCCGCTGACCTTCAGACGAGCGCTGATGGCGCGTGTCACCACGATCAGGCCGCGGCAGTTGCCGTCGAGCGACAGCGAGGTTGAGGTCGCGTCCGACTTGAAGCTGCAAGAGACGCTGACGTTCGGCACATCCGTGGTTACCTGGACAGTGCCCTTGCCAGCGAAATTGCCCTTGAACGACTGGAGAAATTTGGTCTCGTCGGCATGAGCCGCGCCCGCAGCAATCACCAGGCAGCCAGCAAGCGCCACTTGCGCGAATCGTCTCATGAAACCCTCCTTGTCGACATGGGAATGCGCGTTTGCACAGCACGGATACTAGGGGGCTCAACGCCCCTGGCCGTATCGGGTTCCGCCCGCAGCATGACTGCACTCAAAGCCTTCGCCGCGACTGGCCCAGAAGAATACATGGACTAGCGATTGCTCCGACAGCCACGGCCTGCGACATAGCGGACATGGCACCCACCCCGTCGATCCCCAAGGCCGCGTTCTGGATGGCGCTGTCGATCACGTCGTTCCTGGCGATGTCCGTCGCCGGCCGCGCCACCACGGCCGAACTCAATGTCTTCCAGGTGCTGGAACTGCGTTCGGTCATCGGCTTCTTCATTCTGCTGCCGCTGGTAATGGCGACAGGTGGGCTTGCCGCGATGCGCACGCAGCGGCCGCTGGCCCATATCGCGCGCAATGTCGTCCACTATAGCGGCCAGGCTGCCTGGCTCTACGCGTTGACGCTCATTCCGCTGGCGGTACTGATCTCGATCGAATTCACCACGCCGATCTGGACGGCGATCCTGGCGGTCACGTTTCTCGGCGAAAGGCTGAGCCGGCCACGGCTCGCGGCGATCGTGCTTGGGCTGATCGGCGTGGTCGTCATCGTGCGTCCAGGCGTCGACTCGGCCGATGTGGGCCATCTGGTCGTGCTGGGCGCGGCGGTCTGTTTCGGCGTTTCGCTGGTGCTGGTCAAGTCGCTGACGCGCACGGACAGCGTCGTGCGGATCATCTTCTGGATGCTGGTCATCCAGTCCGTGGTCGGCCTTGTTCCGGCTCTCTACGAATGGCGCAACCCTTCGCTTGCACTGTGGCCTTGGATCATCCTGATCGGGTTCACCGGCATGTCGTCCCATTTCTGCCTCGCCCGCGCCCTGGCCTATGCCGACGCGACCGTGATCTCGCCGATGGATTTTCTGCGCGTACCGCTGTCGGCATTGATCGGCTGGCTGCTCTATCAGGAGCAGATCGACGCGTTCATCGCCGGCGGCGCATTGCTGATCCTGATGGGCAATTTGCTCAACTTGCAGCGCAAAGCTGTAAAGCCGGCCGAGGTCGCGGCGTCATAGCACTGCCGGTCAGTTCCCTTCGTCTGGAATGTTGAGGACATGGCCGCATGCCTTGCAGTGCACGGCGTCAGGCTCATGCCGCCGCAACCCGCATTGCGGACAGGGAAAGAACACCTTGGCCGGCCGAAAGATCGCCTGCGCCAGCCTGACGAACAGCGATATGCCGATGATCATGGTCACGATCGCCGTCAGCTTGCCGGCGATGCCCGGCAGCACGATGTCGCCGAAGCCGGTTGTCGTCACGGTCGCGACGGTGAAGTAGAGCGCGTCGATGTAGTTTTCCAGTCCGGCACCGTTGCGGAAAAAGAACGTGTAAACGAAACCCGTGATGACAAAGAGAAAGGTCAACAGGTTGATGACCGCATGGCTTGCCTCGCGCCAGGGTCGCAGGCCACGCATCTCGAAATGCCGCCAGATCGAACCGCTGCGCGACAGCGACCACAGCCGCAGAATTCGCAGAAAGCCGAGACTTGCGAGCGCCGCCGGCATCAGCAGCGTCAGAAGGATGAAGGCATCCACCCAGAAGGTCGGCTGCTTCATCAGGCGCAGCATGTCGTTGGAGGCCAGCAGCCTGGCAATCAGATCGGCGGCGACCAGAGCCGCCACGCCATAGTCCAGCCACAGAAACGAGGCCGACTGCTGGATGACCGGCGTGGCGATGAAAAAGGCGATGATGGCGAGGTCGATGATGACGGCCACCAGCTGGAACCGGAACGCGGCCGGCGAGCGCCCATGATAGAGCCTGCGCAGCATGTCGCGTAGACGCGCCGTCGCGGAATGATCCTGCGATGCGCGCGTCCCCTTGGCCTTCATGCCGGCATGAGCGGCAGGTGCCGGCCCGCGGGGTGCCGCCTGGCAAGCGCGCAGATCACACCAGCTCCACTTCGACCACGCCCGGCACGGCGCGCATCGCCGAGGCGATCTGCGGCGAGACACGGTAGCCGCCATTCAGGGCAATCTCGACCTCGCTCTGCGCCTCTTCCTTGATCACGATAATGCTGACCTGGCTTTCCCCGCGCTGGGTGAGCTGGGATTGGATGATCGAGGCAGGCCCCTCGTTCCTGACGAAAATGCGCAGAGCCTTCTGGATGCGGCTTGCTTCGTCCTCCAGCGATTGGACGGAGTTGATGCGCAGGTTGACACCCTCGGGCCTGTCCTCCGCCGCGACAGTGATGACAACGGAGCGGCCGGCTTCGAGGAGATCGCGATACTGGGCCAATCCTTCTGAAAACAACACGGCCTCGTACTGGCCGGAGGTGTCGGAAAAGGCCACCACGCCCATCTTGTTGCCGGTGCGCGTCTTGCGCTCCTGCTTGCTGGTGACGGTGCCGGCAAGCCGGCCGGCGGAAGCGCCGCGCTTGACGGCAGCGGAGAACTCCGCCCAGTTCTGCACCCGCATCTTCTGCAGCGCCGCCTTGTACTCGTCGAGCGGATGGGCCGAGAGATAGAAGCCGACGACCTGGAATTCGCGGTGCAGGCGGTCGGCGGCGAGCCAGGGATCGGTCGCCGGCAAATTGAGCGCCTGCGACTGGGCGCCGAGCGAGGCGCCGAAGATATCGGCCTGACCCGAAACGGCGTTCTGCTGGGCGAGCGACGCAAGTCCCATCATCCGCTCGACGCCAGCCAGCATCTGGGCGCGATCATGGCCGAAGCAGTCGAGCGCGCCGGCCATGATCAGGCTTTCGAAAACCCGCTTGCCGACGATCTTCGGGTCGACCCTCTCGCAGAAATCGGCCAGGCTCTTGAACGGCTTTTCGCCGCGAACGGCGACGATGTGCTCCACGGCGGCATCGCCGACGCCCTTGAGCGCGGCCATCGAGTAATAGATGCGGTTCTCGCCGACCTCGAAGGGACGGAAACTCGTCATCACCGACGGCGCCAGGACCTCGATGCCGAGGCGCAGCGCATCCTGGCGGAAGTCGGCGAGCTTGTCGGTGTTGCCCATGTCGAGTGTCATCGACGCCGCCAGGAACTCGACCGGATAATGCGCCTTGAGATAGGCGGTCTGGTACGAGACGACGGCGTAGGCGGCGGCGTGCGACTTGTTGAAACCATAGTCGGCGAACTTGGCCAGCAGGTCGAAAATGAAGTCGGCTTGCGGCTTTGCCACGCCGCGCTCGACCGCGCCGGAGACAAAGCGTTCGCGCTGCTTGTCCATCTCGGCGCGGATCTTCTTGCCCATGGCGCGGCGCAGAAGGTCGGCTTCGCCAAGCGAATAGCCGGACAGCTCCTGCGCGATCTGCATCACCTGTTCCTGGTAGACGATGACGCCTTGCGTCTCCTTTACCAGATGGTCGATCTTGGGATGGATCGAGGCCATCTCCTCCTCGCCATGCTTTCTGGCGTTGTAGGTCGGGATGTTTTCCATCGGGCCCGGCCGGTAGAGCGCGACCAGCGCGATGATGTCCTCGATGCAGTCCGGCCGCATGCCGATCAGCGCCTTGCGCATGCCAGCACTTTCCACCTGGAACACGCCGACAACCTCGCCGCGCGACAGCATGGCGTAGGTCTCGGGATCGTCGAGCGGAATCGTCGCGAGGTCGATGTCGATGCCGCGGCGGCGGATCAACTTCACCGCCGTCTCCAGCACCGTCAGCGTCTTCAGGCCGAGGAAGTCGAACTTCACCAGCCCGGCCTGCTCGACATATTTCATGTTGAACTGGGTGACCGGCATGTCCGAGCGCGGATCACGGTACATCGGCACCAGTTCCGACAAAGGTCGGTCGCCAATAACGATGCCGGCGGCGTGCGTGGAGGCATGGCGGTAGAGGCCCTCCAGCTTTTGCGCCATGTCGAGCAGCGTCTGGACGATCGGCTCCTTCTCGGCCTCCTCGGCAAAGCGCGGCTCGTTGGCGATGGCGTCGGCGAGCTTGACCGGATTGGCCGGGTTCTGCGGCACCATCTTGGAGAGCTTGTCGACCTGGCCATAGGGCATCTGCAGCACGCGGCCGACGTCGCGCAGCACGGCGCGCGCCTGCAGCGTACCGAAAGTGATGATCTGGCCGACCTGGTCGCGGCCATATTTCTGCTGGACGTAGCGGATCACCTCTTCGCGGCGGTCCTGGCAGAAATCGATGTCGAAGTCGGGCATCGACACGCGATCCGGATTGAGGAAGCGTTCGAACAGAAGCGAGAAGCGCAGCGGATCGATGTCGGTGATGGTGGTGGAATAGGCGACCAGCGAACCGGCGCCCGAACCACGCCCCGGCCCGACCGGAATGCCTTGCGCCTTGGCCCATTTGATGAAGTCGGCAACGATCAGGAAGTAGCCGGGGAATTTCATCTTCTCGATGATGCCAAGCTCGAATTCGAGCCGCTCACGATATTGCTCGACCGTGTAGCCCGGGGTCGGCCCATGCAGGGCAAGCCGTGCATCGAGCCCTTCGCGCGCCTGGCGGGCCAATTCCTCGGCCTCGGCCTTTTCGGCCGCGTCCTTGTCGGAGGCATCGCCGCCGGTGAAACGCGGCAGGATCGGGCTGCGCGTTTTCGGATAATAGGAGCAGCGCAGCGCGATCTCGATCGTGTTGTCGATCGCTTCCGGCAGGTCGGCGAACAATTTCGCCATATCGGCCTGGCTGCGCAGGAAATTGTCCGGCGACAGCCGGCGGCGGGTGTCGACGGCGACGACCGAACCCTCGGCGATGGCGATCAACGCATCGTGCGCCTCATATTCATCGCGCGAAGAGAAGAAGGCCTCGTTGGTGGCAACCAGCGGCAGTTCATGGGAATAGGC
This sequence comes from Mesorhizobium sp. Cs1321R2N1, assembly GCF_037179725.1. Classification (NCBI taxonomy): domain Bacteria; kingdom Pseudomonadati; phylum Pseudomonadota; class Alphaproteobacteria; order Hyphomicrobiales; family Phyllobacteriaceae; genus Mesorhizobium; species Mesorhizobium sp. Cs1321R2N1. The sequence continues at coordinate 6,833 of NZ_JAPYKP010000098.1, forward strand.
GAGATCGATCGAGGATTTCTCGATCATCCGGTCGTAACCCGAAACCCGGTCCAGCTCGACATAGAGGCGGTCGCCGAACATCGTCTTGAGAGTGACTAGTCGCGCCTCGGCAAGATCGCGGCGATCTTCCTTCAGGGCTATGCCGATCGGGCCGCGCGGCCCGCCACTGAGACAAATCAGGCCGTCACATTGGCCGTCCATCATTTCGGTGGTCAGGTGCACCGCTTCACCGGGCGGCGTTTCGAGATAAACGCGGCTGACCAGCCGGACGAGATTGGAATAGCCGGCTTCAGTGGCCGCGAGCAGCACGACCGGCCGCATATCGGGGCCTTGCCGACGGCGGTCACGCTGGCCATCGCTGTTCTCGCCCGAGAAGGCGAGCGCGATCTGGCAGCCGATGATCGGCTGAATGCCGTCCTTCACCGCCTTTTGCGCGAATTCCAGCGCACCAAACAGATTGTTGGTGTCTGTGACGGCGATGGCCGGCGCCTCGTCTTTCACCGCGTGGCCAACGATCTTGCCAAGCTGAAGCGCGCCCTCCAGCAGCGAATAGGCCGAGTGCACGCGCAAATGGACGAACGGCCGCGCCGGCACCTCCGGCCGCGCGACCGCGATCGCGGCTTCGCGCTTCAGGGGATCGCGTGGAAGTCTGTCATCCGCCATGGTTTGTCGCGCTGTCCGTAAGGCTTGAGTCGATGGAGATGTATTGTCCGGGACCGGGCGATACCAGTCCAGCACAAACGACTACTGACCACAGGCTTCCAGCCGCTCAGGCGAACTCCATGATCACAGCGTCGACAGCCAGGCTATCGCCGGGCTTGGCGTTGAGTTTCGCCACGACCAGATCGCGCTCGGCGCGCAGCACGTTTTCCATCTTCATCGCCTCGACCACGGCCAAGGTCTCGCCGGCCTTGACCTCCTGGCCTTCGGCAACGGCGATCGACACGACAAGCCCCGGCATCGGGCAGAGCAGAAGTTTCGACGTATCCGGCGCCACTTTGTCCGGCATCAGCCGTTCCAATTCGGCGGTGCGCGGCAGCATGGCGCGCGCGGTCACCGACATGCCTTTCCAGGCGATGCGAAGGCCATTGGCGACAGGCCGGATCTGGGCGGCAACCCTGCGCTTGCCGACCGTGCCGCGCCAGATGAGGTCACCCGGCCGCCAGTCGGACGAAACGGTCAGTGCCTTGCAGCCATCGATGGACAGGTCGATTTCCATCGGGATGGAAATCATGCCTTCAATGATAGAAACCGGCAGATAATCTTCGCCGATCTTCACCACCCAGTCGCGCTTGAGCGCTCCCGAATGCAGCGCCAGCCGCCCGCCCAGCCGGTCGAGACGGTCGCGGCGCAGCAGTTCCACGGCGGTGACGATCGATGCCAGCACGGCCCTTTCCTCGCTGTTCGGCACGACGGGGGCAAAACCGTCGGGATATTCCTCCGCGATGAAGCCGGTCGATATCTCTCCTTTCCGCCAGCGCGGATGCTGCATCAGCGCCGCCAGGAACGGTATGTTGTGCTCGATGCCGTCGACGACAAAGCTGTCCAGCGCTTCCGACATGGCATCTATGGCCTCGAGCCGCGTCGGCGCCCAGGTACACAGCTTGGCGAGCATCGGATCGTAGAACATCGAGATTTCCGAGCCTTCGGTGACACCGGTGTCGTTGCGGATGACGATGTCGCCGAACTGTCCTTCCTCCGGCGGCCGGTAGCGCGTCAGCCGGCCGATCGACGGCAGGAAATTGCGATAGGGATCCTCGGCGTAGAGCCGGCTTTCCACCGCCCAACCATTCAGCTTCACGTCGCTCTGCTTGATGGCGAGTTTCTCGCCGGCGGCGACGCGGATCATCTGCTCGACCAGATCGATGCCGGTGACGAGCTCGGTCACCGGATGTTCGACCTGCAATCGTGTATTCATTTCAAGGAAATAGAAGTTTTTGTCCTTGTCGACGATGAATTCGACGGTGCCGGCGCTCTGGTAATCGACGGCCTTGGCCAGCGCCACCGACTGCTCGCCCATCGCCTTGCGCGTCTTGGCATCGAGGAATGGCGACGGCGCCTCTTCCGCCACCTTCTGGTTGCGGCGCTGGATCGAGCATTCGCGTTCGCCGAGATAGAGCGCATTGCCATGCGCGTCGGCCAGCACCTGGATCTCGATATGACGTGGGTCGACGACGAACTTTTCGATGAAGACGCGGTCGTCGCCGAACGAACTCTTGGCTTCCGAGCGCGCCCGGTCAAACCCGTCGCGCACTTCCGACTTGTCCCAGGCGATGCGCATGCCTTTGCCGCCACCACCGGCCGACGCCTTAATCATCACGGGATAGCCGATTTCGCCGGCGATCTTTTCGGCATGGTCTGCATTTTCGATGACGCCAAGCCAGCCCGGAACCGTCGAAACCTCAGCGGCGTTGGCGAACTTCTTCGATTCGATCTTGTCGCCCATCGCCTTGATCGCCTTGGGCTTCGGGCCGATGAAGACGATGCCTTCCGCTTCCAGCGCTTCGCAGAACGCGGCTCGCTCGGACAGGAAGCCATAGCCCGGATGCACGGCCTGGGCGCCGGTCGCCTTGCAGGCGGCGATGATCTTTTCAGGAACGAGATAACTCTGCGCGGCGGGCGACGGTCCGATATGCACCGCCTCGTCGGCCATTTCGACATGCACGGCATCGCGATCGGCATCGGAATAGACGGCGACGGTGGCGATGCCCATCTTGCGCGCCGTCCTGATGACGCGGCAGGCGATCTCGCCACGATTGGCGATCAGGATCTTGGTGAACATGCGGGTAGAATTCCCCTCCGGCAGACGGTTCAGTTCTATGGACTATGTCGCCAGGTCTCAAGTGCCGCGGTGGACGACATGAGGGGCGCCCCTCCCGACGCGCCGTCGCGCTCCCTGGCGAGCCGGGCTGGTTTTCGAGCGGTGTGCTATCTGCGCCAACAAAGCCGCGATTTCGTCTCATCTGACTGTTGAAGAGCGGGCCAAAACCTGAAAGCCTGCACAAAAACCGCCTTTGGAGGAATGCCCGATGAAAACCCGCGCCGCTGTTGCTGTCGCCGCCGGAAAGCCGCTGGAGATCATGGAGGTCGACCTCGAGGGACCGCGCGATGGCGAGGTGCTGGTCGAAATCAAGGCGACCGGCATCTGCCACACCGACGAGTTCACGCTGTCGGGCGCCGACCCCGAAGGCATCTTCCCGGCCATTCTCGGTCATGAAGGCGCCGGCGTCGTCGTCGATGTCGGCAGGGGCGTCACCTCGGTCAAGAAGGGTGACCACGTCATCCCGCTCTATACGCCGGAATGCCGGCAGTGTCCGTCTTGCCTGTCGAGGAAGACAAATCTTTGCACCGCCATCCGCGCCACGCAGGGCCAGGGCCTGATGCCGGACGGCTCGTCGCGTTTCTCGATCGGCAAGGACAAGATTTTTCACTATATGGGCTGTTCGACCTTCTCCAACTTCACGGTGCTGCCCGAGATCGCGGTCGCCAAGGTCAATCCGGACGCCCCCTTCGACAAGATCTGCTACATCGGCTGCGGCGTCACCACCGGCATCGGTGCCGTCATCAACACCGCCAAGGTCGAGCAAGGCGCAACATCAGTGGTCTTCGGCCTCGGCGGTATCGGCCTCAATGTCATCCAGGGCCTGAAGCTTGCCGGCGCCGATATGATCATCGGTGTCGATTTGAACAACGACAAGAAGGCCTGGGGCGAGCGATTCGGAATGACGCATTTCGTCAATCCGAAGGAGATCGACGGCGACATCGTCCCTCACCTCGTCAACATGACCAAGCGCGGTGCCGACCAGATCGGCGGCGCCGACTACACGTTCGACTGCACCGGCAACACCAAGGTGATGCGCCAGGCGCTGGAAGCTTCGCATCGCGGCTGGGGCAAGTCGGTCGTCATCGGCGTCGCCGGCGCCGGCCAGGAGATTTCGACACGGCCGTTCCAGCTGGTCACCGGTCGCAGTTGGATGGGCACCGCCTTCGGCGGCGCACGCGGTCGCACGGACGTGCCGAAGATCGTCGACTGGTACATGGACGGCAAGATCCAGATCGACCCGATGATCACCCACACGCTGAAGCTCGAGGACATCAACAGGGGATTCGACCTCATGCATGAGGGCAAGTCGATCCGGAGTGTCGTGGTTTACTGAAGACGGCCACACGCCGCCGGCCATCCGGCCAGCGACCCCTGTGGTGAAACATGGCCCATAACTGAAATAGGGAGGAAAGAAAAATGGCGGAAAAACTGCATCCGAAAATCGACAATGGGCTGCCCAGGGAAAGCGCGAGCTTTGCCGGCGGCACGCTGGTCTGCGCCTGCACCAGCAAGCCGGTGAAGGTGAAGGTCAAGGGCCAGATCGCCCACAACCACGCCTGCGGCTGCACCAAATGCTGGAAGCCCGAAGGAGCTATATTCTCGGTGGTGGCGGTTGCCGGTACCGGCGATGTCACGGTCACCGAGAACGGCAACAAGCTGAAGGTGGTCGACCCCTCAGCGCTGATCCAGCGTCATGCCTGCACCCAATGCGGCGTCCACATGCATGGACCGGTCGAGCGCGATCATCCGTTCAAGGGCCTGTCCTTCATTCACCCCGAGCGCTTCGAGGAAGACGGCTGGTCGCCTCCAGGCTTCACCGCCTTTGTCTCGTCGATCATCGAATCGGGTGTCGACCCGAGCCGCATGGACGGCATTCGCGGCAGGCTGAAGACAATCGGCCTGGAGCCTTACGATTGCCTCAACCCTGGCCTGATGGATTACATTGCCACCTGGACGGCGAAGAAGTCCGGCGCCTTGCCGGCCTGATCACCATAAGATTTTCAGGTAGGGGCCGGATACATTTCCGGCCCCTGCTCGTTTCTGGAGAGACAATGCCCGCACCCGCCATCTACGTCGACGCCGACGCTTGCCCGGTCAAGGCCGAGGTAGAAAAGGTCGCTGAACGCCTTGGCGTCGTCGTCACTTACGTCTCCAATGGCGGCCTGCGTCCGTCGCGCGACCCGATGATCCGCAATGTCGTGGTCTCCAAGAGCGCCGACGCCGCCGATGACTGGATCGTCAAGAACGCCAAGCCCAACGACATCGTGGTGACGGCGGACATTCCGCTTGCCGCACGTACGGTGGCGCTCGGCGCCCATGTGCTGGGACCGACCGGGCGGCCATTCACGCCCGAGACGATCGGCATGGCGGTGGCGATGCGCGACCTCAAGCAGCACCTGCGCGAGACCGGCGAGAGCAAGGGCTACAATGCCAGTTTCGCGCCGCAGGACCGCTCCCGGTTTCTCGGCGAACTCGACCGTATCTTGCGGCGGGCGCTGAAATCCGTCACACCGGAGTAGCAACCACGCGCCATCCAGGTGGAGACCGCCATGGCCGCCGAAACCCCGATCGAGAAACCGATGCAGCGCCATATGCTGTTCGCGGTGTCGGCCTGTATCGGTGCGTTTGCGCTGCTTGTGGCGTTGCTGCTGCACGCCCCGCTCGCCTATTCGATCGGCGCCAACGCATTTTTTGCCGCTTACGTCGTTCTTGTCGTCAGTCAGATGCCCAAGTTCACCGGCAAATATCTCAGCAAGAACGCACGCGCCACCGACCAGCCGGTTCTGGTCATCTTCGCGGTGACGCTCATTGTTGTCGGCGTTGCGCTTATCTCGCTGTTCCTGCTGATCAATCGGAAGGATGGGGATCACCCGATCGAACTCGGCTTCGCACTGCTGTCGATCCCGCTCGGCTGGTTCACCATCCATGCCATGGCGGCGCTCCATTATGCCCATGTCTACTGGATGGACGGCGACGCGGTCGACACCGGCACCAATAAGAAGATCCCGGTCGGTGGCCTGCTGTTCCCGGGCGACAGACGCCCGGAGGGCTGGGATTTCCTCTACTTCTCGACCGTCATCGGCATGACGGCGCAGACCGCCGACACCAACATCTCGACGACGCATATGCGTTGTGTCGTGCTTGTCCACTCGATCCTGTCATTCTTCTTCAACACGGTCATCGTCGCCGCGGCCGTCAATCTCGCCGTCAGCCTGGGCGGTCCGTCCATAATAAATCCGTGATCGGATGAAACATCGGTTTGGATCGCGACGTATCAGGAGGACAATGAACACGTAGGACAAGCCGCAAGGCCGGGAGACCAGACAAGATGGAATCGGTTGCCAGAAGCCAATCCGAAATTGGACCGGGTCTCCCCGCTTCAAAAGAGAAACCATTGATCTACCGGCAGTCGAGCTGGACGCGGCTGACACACTGGCTCTGGGCCATCTCCTTGTTTTTCATGCTGCTTTCCGGCCTGCAGATTTTCAATGCCCGGCCTCAGCTCTACATCGGCAAGCAATCCGGCTTCGCCTACAACAACACCGTTTTCGCCATAGGCGCCGAAAACACCAATGCCGGGCCGCGCGGTTACACCGAAATCTTCGGGCACCGTTTCGACACGACAGGTGTCCTCGGCTGGTCGGGTCCGGCAGGTAACGAGACGGCGCGCGGTTTCCCATCCTGGGCGACGATCCCCTCCTACTATGATCTCGGCACCGCCCGCGTCATCCATTTCTTCTTTGCCTGGATACTGACGACGACATTGATCGTCTGGCTGGTCGCCAGCCTGATCAACGGCCACATCCGCCGCGATCTGGCGCCGCGCCTGGATGACCTCAAACGCTTGCCGCGGGACATCGCCAATCACGCCAGGCTGAAATTCCACCACACGCGCGAATACAACACGCTGCAGAAAATGGCCTATGGCGGCGTTCTGTTCGTGCTATTGCCGCTGATGATCATCACCGGCCTCGCCATGTCGCCGAGCATGAATTCGGTGCTGCCGTTCCTCAATGAATTGCTTGGCGGACGGCAGACCGCCCGCACCATCCATTTCACCGTCATGGTTCTGCTGGTCGCCTTCTTCATCATTCACGTCCTGATGATTGTGGCCGCCGGGCCAATCAACGAACTGCGTTCGATCATCACCGGCTGGTACCGCACCGATCCTCCCGTGCATGACGACAAAACGCCCGAGAGGAGTGCCTGAAATGACGAAATTTCAGATCAGCCGCCGGAAATTCCTGACCACAGCCAGCCTCGGCGCTTCCGGCGTCATGCTGTCGGGCTGCGACGCCTTCGACAGTCAGCTCAGCATCGGCAGCGGCCTGCGCAGTTTCCTCGAAAATGCCAACGGCCTGACCCACAGGGCACAGCGGTTGCTCGGCGGCGGCAATTCGCTGGCGCCGGAATTCACCGAGGCAGATATCCGCCAGCCGCAACGGCCGAACGGCGTGACCGCGCCCGATGACGACACCTACAAGAACCTGCTCGCCAACAACTTCTCCGACTGGCGTCTGGAGGTTTCAGGCCTCGTGGAAAAGCCGCTGTCGCTTACCCGCGAGCAACTGATGAACATGCCGAGCCGCACCCAGATCACCCGTCACGACTGCGTCGAAGGCTGGAGTTGCATCGCCAAGTGGACCGGCACGCCGCTGGCGCTGGTGCTCGACCAGGCGGTGGTCAAGCCGCAGGCGCGCTATGTCATGTTCCATTGCCTCGACACGATCGACCGCAGCCTGTCGGGCGACATCAAATACTACGGCACCATCGACCTGATCGACGCTCGTCATCCCCAAACGATCCTCGCCTATGGCCTGAACAGCAAGCCGCTGCCGGTCGAGAACGGCGCGCCGCTGCGTGTCCGCGTCGAGCGCCAGCTCGGCTACAAGATGCCGAAATATCTCTACAAGATCGAACTGGTCGACGGCTTCGCCAATGTCGGCGGCGGCCGCGGCGGCTATTGGGAAGACAATGGCTACGACTGGTATGGCGGCATCTGATGGTCCCCGCATACAGGCCGAGCACGACCTGTCGCCCGTCGAATTGAGTTCGCTCGAGGAACGTCTCCATCGCGACAATCGGCGTGTGACGGACCGCGACGATGACCAAGGGCTGACCTTTGTCATCCGCGATGATGCGGGACACGCGATCGGAATTGCCGCCGGCTATTCCTGGGCGCGCGCGTCCGAGCTCACATTGATGTGGATTGACGAGGCTCACCGCGGTCGCGGCTACGCAAGGCAACTGCTCGAGGCTTTTGTCGCCGAGGCCGCGGATCGCGGCGTCAAGAAGATCTGGGTCTCCAGCCACGACTTCCAGGCACCAGGCCTCTATGAAAAGGCTGGCTTCAAGCGGATGGCCGAATTGGCGGGATGGCCCGAAGGCCATTTCAATATCATTCTTTGCAGAACGATAGCAGCGGACGGTGCGGCTTAGGCAACCTTGTCGAGCAACGGTTTCAGCGCCGGATGGATTTCCGGCGAGGCATGCTTGATCAGGGTCAGCAATGCGCGCTCATTCTCGTACAAAGGCCGGTCCGCCCCGATATGCTCGATTAGCCATCCGGCTTCACCGGCATCGATCGTCTCGGCCCGACGGGCCAACGCCTCGGCTGCCCTGTTCCTGGCTTCCCATTCGGTCTCTACGTCCTCAGGAGACCGGTAGGCCTCTATGATGCCGGCAAGGCCGCCGGAGACCATGCGGCTGAAAAAACCGCCGATTTCCGGATCGGCATGATCGAGGAAGGTTTCCTGGCGCAGCGCCACCTCGCGGGTAGGGGCCTCGTAACCGGCCGAGCACATGACGAAATTGGCGATCGCCTTGACGAACAGGTCGTTCCAGAACGGATCGTTGTTGGCCTGGGCTGTCCGCTCGTTGATCCTGAACAGCACCTCGGTCTCGGCCCGGGTGATGGCGATGTTGCCGTCGCCGCCATGGGCATGGAGGATACGGCGCAGAAGCTCGACTTCGGCCTTGGCGATCAATCCGGGCACCAGCGCACCGCCGAGCATCAGCGGTCCCTTGCCGTCGACGACGGCGTGGGCGACCTGCTCCAGCGCGTAGACGCAAAGCCGGCTCGGCGAGGATTTCGCCTCTTCCAGCACATGGACCAGCAATTCGAGTTCGGTCCGGCTGTCGACCAAGCCGTCGCGCGAAATCGTGCGGACCAGCCAGTCGGCATTCTCCTGCGAAATGTAGCCCGAGGGCTTTTCCTGGTGGACGATGTAGTCGGTGACCGCCTCGACGAAGAACGGTGCCCATTCAGCGCATTTGTCTCGCGCCGTCTGGTCGAGCGCGAACAACGCGTCGGCTTCGCCCCGGGTCACCACCCCGTCGGCGAACACGTCGCGGCGCAGCATTACGACATCCTCTGAAGCGATGCGGTTCTTCGAAGTCAGCCCCGCCACCGCAGCGCTCATGATCAATTCGCCCATCTGTCGCCCCCGTCCGCACCAACGCGTCACATCGGCCTGCTATATCAGGAGTGTCTTGAAAAACCGGCAAACGGCGTGGTTAGCGAAGACTTGTCAGAACAATGTCGCTGGGAGGTGACAAGGTGTCGCCGACGGGCTATGGATGGCGCGTCGAGGGCTCAAGGTTTGAGTCCTACCTGTTTGCGGGAGAGAGCAGCGAGAGCTGCCGCCGAAGGGGAAATCGCTCGAAATCTCTCAGGCAAAAGAACCGTAGACGGGAAAGACACTCTGGAAAGTCGGGGCTTGCCCCCGCGCCGAAGGTGTAAGCGCCGCTGACAGAGTTCCGGCTGCGCGAGTCTCTCAGGCTTCAGACAGAGGGGCACGGACTGGTCGCCCTTCGCGGCCGATTGCGTGCGACTCTGGAGACGACATGACGGGCGACGACAGACACCTTCCCCTCGAAGATATCCATGCAGCGGCCGGTGCGCGCTTCGGCGCCTTTGCCGGCTGGTCGATGCCGCTGACCTATCCGGCCGGCGTCATGAAGGAGCATCTTCACACCCGCGAACATGCGGGCCTGTTCGACATCTCGCACATGAAGCTGTTCGAGGTCAGCGGGCCAGACGCCGTCGCGCTGCTCGACCGCGCCTGCCCACTAGACGCCGGCGCGCTGGAAATTTCGCAATCCAAGCTGACCTTCTTCCTCAATGAGGCGGGCGGCATTCTGGATGATCTGATCGTCACCCGGCTCGGCGATACGAGGTTCATGGTGGTCGCCAACGCCGGCAACGCCGTCGCCGACGAAAAGCATTTGCGCGCGCTGGCAGCCGATTTTGATATAAAGGTCGAGCCTCTCGATCGCGTCTTCCTGGCCATCCAGGGTCCCGAAGCCTGGGCGGCACTGTCCCGCGCCGGCCTCGAAACCGGCTCGCTGCTGTTCATGCGCGGCATCGAGCCGCGAAAGAACTGGTTCATGAGCCGGTCCGGTTACACCGGCGAAGACGGTTTCGAGATCGGCCTGCCGGAGGCCGATGCAAGAGAACTCGTCGCCAAGCTGCTCGAGGACGAGCGTGTGCTCTGGATCGGTCTTGCCGCGCGCGACAGTCTGCGGCTGGAGGCAGGCCTCTGCCTGCACGGTCAAGACATCACGCCGGAAACCGACCCGGCCGCGGCGGCGCTTATGTGGGCAATCCCGAAAGAGATCCGAGCCTCAGGCACCTTCATCGGCGCCGATGCCTTGCGCGCCGTCGTGGAACGAGGCCCGGCGCAAAAGCGCGTCGGGCTGAAACCGCAGGGTCGCCAGCCGGTGCGTGCCGGCGCTTCTCTGTTTGACACCGACGGCAACCCCGTCGGCCATGTCACATCGGGCGGTTTTGGCCCCTCGGCCGGCCATCCGGTCGCCATGGGCTATGTCGCCACCCCGCTGGCCAAGCCCGGAACGCGGGTCTTCGCCGATGTGCGCGGCACGAAGATCCCGATCGATGTCAGTTCCCTGCCCTTCATTCCTCATCGCTACCGCAAAGGATAGACCCATGGCAAAGATCTATTTCACCGCCGATCACGAATGGCTCAGCGTCGAGGGCGGCATCGCCACGGTCGGCATCACCGACTACGCGCAGGAGCAGCTCGGCGATCTCGTCTTCGTGGAACTGCCGGAAACGGGAAAGAAGCTCGCCAAGGGCGATACCGCCGTCGTGGTCGAATCCGTCAAGGCGGCCTCCGACGTCTACGCGCCGGTCGATGGCGAGATCACCGAGGCCAACGGCACGCTGTCGTCCGACCCATCGCTGGTCAACTCGGCGGCAACCGGCGCCGGTTGGCTGTGGAAGATGAAGCTCGCCGACGAAAGCCAACTCGCCAGCCTCATGGATGAGGCCGCCTACAAAGCCCATATCGCCTGACATCAGGAATTTACTGACATGACCGCAGCACCCTACCCCTTCTCGGCCCGCCACATCGGCCCCGGCCTTGCCGACGTCAGAGCCATGCTCGCCGTCCTCGGTGTTACCTCGGTCGAGACGCTGATCAGCCAGGCCGTGCCGAGATCGATCCGCCTCGACCAGCCGCTGGCCCTGCCGGCGCCGGCCAGCGAAGCCGAAGCGCTCGCCGAATTGTCGACGATCATGGCAAGGAATACCGTGCTGAAGAGTTTTATCGGCGCCGGTTACCATGGCGTCCACGTGCCGCCGGTCATCCAGCGCAATCTGTTCGAGAATCCGGCCTGGTACACCGCCTACACGCCCTACCAGGCCGAGATCAGCCAGGGCCGGCTCGAAATGCTGTTCAACTTCCAGACGCTGGTCACGGAACTGACCGGCCTGCCGGTGGCATCGGCTTCATTGCTCGACGAGGCAACAGCGGTCGCCGAAGCGGTCGGCATCGCGCTGCGCCACCACCGCGACAAGCGCACCAAGGTGGCACTCGCCGGCACGCCGCACCCGCAGACGCTGGATGTGGTGCGCACCCGCGCCGAGCCGCTCGGCATCGAGATCGACGGCGAGACGATCGACGACAACACCGCAGCCCTGCTCGTCTCCTGGCCGGACACTTTTGGCGTCTATGGCGACCACAAGGCGGCGATCGAAAAAGCGCGCGCCACCGGCGCCATTATCGTCTTCATCGCCGACCCGCTTGGCCTGACGCTGACCGACGCGCCGGCGAAACTCGGCGCCGACATTGCCGTCGGCCCGATGCAGCGCTTCGGCGTGCCGATGGGCTTTGGCGGCCCACACGCCGCCTATTGCGCCGTCTCCGACAAGCTGACACGGCTGATGCCCGGCCGCCTGGTCGGTCAGTCGACCGACAGCAAGGGCCGTCCCGGCTATCGCCTTGCCTTGCAGACGCGCGAACAGCATATCCGCCGCGACAAGGCGACGTCCAACATCTGCACCGCGCAGGCGCTGCTTGCCAACATGGCGACCGCATACGCCATCTGGCATGGCCCGGCGGGCCTGCAGGCGATCGCCGGGCACATCCATGCACTGGCCAACCGCCTGGCGAGCGGCCTCAAGGCCGCGGGTGTATCGGTGCTCGGCTCCAGCCGTTTCGATACGGTGACGGTGGAGGTCAAAGGCAAGGCCGCCCGGATCGCCGCCGCCGCCGAAAAGACCGGCCGGCTGCTGCGTGTGCTCGACGCCGACCATGTCGGCATCAGTTTCGACGAGACGTCGACCGATGCCGATCTCGAGGCGATCGCGGCTCTGTTCGACGCCAAGGCTGCTTCTTCCGCCGACAGCACGGTGCCCGGCGAGCCGCGCGGCAAGGAGTTTTTGACCCAGCCGGTCTTCCATGAGAACAAGTCGGAAACCGAGATGATGCGTTTCCTGCGCCGGCTGGCCGACAAGGACCTGGCGCTCGACCGCGCCATGATCCCTCTGGGCTCCTGCACCATGAAGCTCAACGCCGCGGCGGAAATGATGCCGGTGAGCTGGCCGGAAATCGCCAATTTGCATCCCTTCGCGCCATCAGCGCATTCGGCCGGCTACCGCGCCATGATCGGCGAACTGGAGGGCTGGCTGTCGGAGATCACCGGCTTCGACGCCGTGACGTTGCAGCCCAATGCCGGCAGCCAGGGCGAATATGCCGGGCTGCTCGCCATCCGCGCCTATCACCGCTCGCGCGGTGAGGGTCATCGCACCGTCTGCCTGATCCCCTCCTCCGCGCATGGCACCAATCCGGCGAGTGCCGCGATGGCCGGCATGAGCGTCGTCGTCGTGCGCTGCCTGGAAGACGGCAACATCGACATGGACGATATGCGCGCCAAGGCCAACGAGCATTCCAGGAATCTCGCGGCGCTGATGTTCACCTATCCATCCACGCATGGCGTCTACGAGGAAGGCGCGCGCCACCTCTGCGCGCTCATCCATGAGCATGGCGGCCAGGTCTATTTCGACGGCGCCAACCTCAATGCCCTGGTCGGACTTGCCCGTCCGGGCGACATCGGCGCCGACGTTTGCCACATGAACCTGCACAAGACCTTCTGCATCCCGCATGGCGGCGGCGGACCGGGCGTCGGTCCGATCGGCGTCAGGGCGCATCTGAAACCCTATCTGCCCGGCCATGTCACCGAAGGCTCGGCGCATGCCGTGGCCGCCGCTCCCTTCGGCAGCGCTTCCATCCTGCCGATCACCTGGATGTACATCCGCATGATGGGCGCTTCCGGCCTGAAGCAGGCGACCGAGACGGCGATCGTGTCCGCCAACTACGTGGCGACGCGGCTCGCGCCGCACTTCCCGCTGCTTTACAAGGGCAGGAGCGATCGTGTCGCCCATGAATGCATTCTCGATACCCGCGTGCTCAAGGAGAGCGCCGGCATCAGCGTCGAGGACATCGCCAAGCGCCTGATCGACTATGGTTTCCACGCGCCGACCATGTCGTTTCCGGTCGCCGGCACGCTGATGGTCGAGCCGACCGAGTCCGAACCCAAGCGCGAGCTGGACCGCTTCTGCGAGGCCATGATCGCCATTGCCGGCGAGGCGGCGAAAGTGACCAAAGGCGAATGGCCTTTGGCCGACAATCCGCTGGTCAACGCCCCGCATACATCGGCTGAGGCGCTGGCCGGTCAATGGAACCACCCTTACTCGCGCCTCGAGGCGGCCTATCCCGCCGGCGACGCCGACATAGCGGCAAAGTACTGGCCGCCGGTATCGCGCATCGACAATGTCGCGGGAGACCGCAACCTGGTCTGCTCCTGCCCGCCGCTGTCGGACTATCTGGGTGCGGCCGAATAGCTACGCGGAGCGCAAGGCCGGTTTGACCGGGTCGGCCTTGTCCATCCCTTTGCGGCTGATGACGCAATTTCGCCCCGCACGCTTGGCGGCATAGAGCATGGAGTCGGCCCTGGCCAGCACCTCGTCGAGGGTGCTGCCGTCGGCTTCGCCGAATCCAATCCCGCCGCTGACCGTGCTGCGCAAGGGACCGAGCGGGGTGGGCACGATTTCCGTGCCGAAAGCGACGCCGATCTTGCTGGCAAGATCATAGGCGCGCTCTTCCGTCATCCTCGACATGACGATCGCGAACTCCTCGCCGCCCAGGCGAAAGGCGTCGACCCCGGTCCTGGCATATTTCCTGATGACGGCGGCGAAGCGGCAAAGGACCTGATCCCCGACCGGGTGTCCATAGATGTCGTTCGTCCGCTTGAAGTGATCTAGGGCGTAGTGACGATTTAACGGGTTGGGATTCCCAAGGAAGGGCAAATCAGATTCAACGCTGATTTTTGGAGGTCAGCGATGGACTGCGATGCGCTTCGAGAGGATCAGTGGGAACGGATCAAG
>NZ_JAPYKP010000099.1:0-21094 GCF_037179725.1 Mesorhizobium sp. Cs1321R2N1
GAAGGCGCGCGCGCCACCTTGCGCCGTGCCAGGAAGGCGCTCGACAAGGCCGGCACGCACGGCAAGGCCGACGATTTCCATGACCTGCGCAAGGCGGCCAAGACGCATGGCATGCACCTGTCGCTGCTGGGCAGGCTGTGGCCGACCCCGATCAAGGCGCGGCGCAAGGCTGTCGATGAACTGGGCGAGCAGCTCGGCGAACTGCATGACGTGTTCGTCATGCGGGCGCTGCTCGAGGCGGACAGCGAGCCGCTTGGGCCGCCCGAGGACACGAAACTTCTCGGCAAGCTGCTCAAGCGCTCGGAAAAGAGCCTGAGGAAGGCGTGCCTTGCCGATGCGGCCGAACTGTTCGGCGACAGCCCGAAGCGCTCGACGAAGAGGCTTGCCCGCAAGGCCCGCGACGATCTTGCCGGCGCCTCGTCCGCCGACGATCTGGCCGCTGCGGCCGGTTGACGGCGGAAGACCTCGCCGATCGCCATTGCTCTAAGCGGGTAGCGGCGGTCGCCTTTTTGCCTCGGACGCCTGATCCTTCACCCGCGCGCCGGCGTCGCGCGGATGCGGGCCGATCGGCATGATCGCCTCGAACGGCGTGGCGCCAAAGGCAAACGTCCATTTGTAGCCGACCAGTCCGTCCTCGGGCGTGGTGTGCTGGTCGTGATGGGCCAGCAGTTTCGCGCGGTCGGCAAGCTCCTCGGCCTCGCGCCGCACCATCTCCGCCGTCTCCGGCCGCATCCGCCTGGAGAAGCTGACGAAGGTCGCCTCCCGCTCGAGATGGGTGATCGCCCAGCCGATGAAATTCTTGTTGGTCATCTCGAACAGCGGCCTGAGCGGCCCCTCGAAATTCCACTGGATGGGCGTTTGGACCAGCAATTTCGCCGACAGGCCACGACCGAGCGCGACCAGGCCGAGTTCCTCGAGGTCGCGCAGATAGAGGAACATCGAGGCCTCGCTCAGTCCCTGCGAGCGCATGATGCCTTGCGGCGTGAACTTTTCCGACAGCATGACGAAGACGAAGAGCAGCGCCGGCCGGCCGGCGAGCCTGCGCTCGATCCCGGTCGCGATGTGGTTGACCGGCCCCGGCCCCCGGTTCATCGAGCCGAGCACGTTTTCCAGCTCGACGCCGGCGGCGGCGCAGATCTCCACCAGCCGGTCGAGCTTGCAGTTCTTCTCGTGGAAGATGCGCTTCACCGTCGGCTCGGAAACGCCCATTCGCTCGCCAAGCTCGCGATAGGTGACCCCCTTCGCCTTCAGTGTCCGTTTCAGCGCCTCGAAGATCGGGCCGTTCATGGCACGCACCTCATTCCGGCAGTTTCGTATCGATATTCGATACTAGCGCCAATCTCTCTTTCCGAAAAGTATCGAAAACCGTAGGTCTCCGTCGTCATCACAGGAGACCGGACATGAAACGCATCATCACCTCAGCCTTCATCGCCGCCATCGGCATCGCGGCTCCCGCCCAGGCCGGCGAACTCTGGCGCGCAAGCGGCCTCGAACAGCCGGAATCGGCGCTGTTCGACGCCGCCAATAACCGCATCATCGTTTCCAACATCGTCGGCAATCCGGGCGATGCCGACGGCAATGGTTATCTCAGCGTGCTGTCCCTCGACGGCAAGATCGTAACGCAACACTGGACCGACGGCATGGACGCGCCCAAGGGTATGGCGATATCGGGCGGCAAGCTCTATGTCGCCGACATCACCAAGGTCCGTGTCGTCGACCTCGCCAGCGGCAAGCTCGTCGCCAGCATCGCCGTACCGAACGCGGTCTTCCTGAACGACATGACATCGGACCAGTCCGGCAAGGTCTATGTCACCGACATGCTGGCCGACACGGTCTATCGCATCGATGGCGACAGGCCGGAGCTGTTCGTGAGGGATGCGTTGCTGGCTTCGCCCAACGGCGTCTTCGCCGATGGCGACAGGCTGATCGTGGCCTCCTGGGGTAAGGGCATCAAGGCCGACTTCGGCACCGCCGAGCCGGGCGGGCTGCTGGCGGTCGACCTCGCCAGCAAGGCGGTGACGCCGCTGGCGGGCGCCCAAAGGTTCGCCGACCTCGATGGCGTCATCGCCATTGGCGGCACCATCTATGCCACCGCCTACATGACCGGCACGCTTTACCGATACAGGACCGGCGGCACGCCGGAAGCGGTGGCGCGGTTCAAGCCCGGCAGCGCCGACATCGGTACCGACGGCAAGTCGATCCTCTATGTGCCGCTGATGAACGAGGGCGAAGTGGCGGCGCTGAAGCTCGACTGAGAGCCGGCGTCCCGACGCCGATCCGCGCGACCTTCGCTGACAGCCGTGGATGGACCGTGGTAGGACGGTCCACGCGGCGATGGTCAAGGAGGTTTGCCATGGAAGACCGGGAGATCAGAGCGGCCCTGGATCGCCATTGGGCCGCCTCCGACCGTCACCGGTGCCGGTGATGCGGCGCACGGTGAAGCGCCTGACCGATGACGGGCAGCCGTCCTACACCGTCAGCATCATGGCGTTTCTCGACGGCAAGGTGGCCCGCGAGACCGAGTATTTCGGCGATCCGTTCGAACCCGGACCTTCGCGCGTGCAACGGGTCGAGCGGATATCGTGAGTCACAGCGACGATCATCCGCCGCTCGCGCGAGAAGAACTGCCCGACGATACGGCTGCCCTCGCCCGTTATCTCATCGGCAAGCTGGTGGTGCGCGACTTGCCTGAAGGCAGGGTCAGCGGCCGCATCGTCGAGACCGAGGCCTATGTCGTCGGCGATGCCGCCGGGCATGGCTTTCGGGGAATGACACCGCGCAACCGCTCGCTGTTTCTCGAGCGCGGCCACGCCTATGTCTATCTCGCCTATGGCATCTCGTTCATGCTGAACGTTTCGAGCGACACGCAAGGCACCGGGACCGGCGTGCTGATCCGGGCGCTGGAGCCGCTGGAAGGCATCGCGATCATGCGGCTGAACCGCGGCGTCGAGCGCCTGCGCGACCTGGCGCGCGGGCCGGGAAGGCTGGCCGCGGCATTGCGGATCGATCGTTCGCTCGACGGGCTCGACCTTTGCCGGGAAGGCCCGCTATGGCTCGCTTGGGATGGCACTGAAACCGGCGCGATCGGGCAGAGCATCAGGATCGGCATTTCGAAGGATGCCGAGCGCCTGCTGCGATTTTACCTGAAGGCAAGTCCTTTCGTCAGCGGCCCGGGATCGCTCAATCGATGACGGACGGCTGTTCCACCTCATGTTTTCCCGCCAGCTGCGCCCGCGCATCGCGGATCGAAGCGGCATAGGTCACCAGCGGCCGCTTGACGCCGTGGTTGATCAGCATGCGCCGTATCCGCGGCGAGGCGCCCGAAATGATAAAGCGCACGCCGGCGCGCCTCGCCTTGCGGGCCGCGCTTTCGATGACATTGGCGGCCGTCGAATCAAAAAGCGGCACGGCCGAACAGTCGAGGATGAAGTTGCGGCGCTGGTCGGCGATGCGGTCGAGCACGCTGCCGACGGTGGAGGCGGCGCCGAAGAAGAAGGCGCCCGAGATGCGGTAGACGACGGTGTCGGCGTCAGCGGCCTCGCTAGAATCATAGGCACGGGCGCCGCTGTCGGCGACATCGTCCTGCGCCAGATCCGCCTCGACGGCGACGGACTTCGCCATGCGGTCGATGAACAGGATCGAGCCGAGCGCGAAGCCGACGACGATGCCTTCGGTCAAATCGCGGAAGACGACGATCAGGAAGGTCGCCAGCAGCACCAGCGCATCGCCGCGCGATGCCCTGAGCAGCGTGGCGAAGGCCTGTTTCTCGAACATGTTCCAGCAGACCACCGCCAGCACGCCGGCAAGGGCCGAGAGCGGGATGTAGCTGGCTAGCGGCGCCGCCACCAGCATCAGCACCAGCAGGATAGCCGAATGGACGATGCCCGAAACCGGGCCGTGCGCGCCGGCCCGCACGTTGGTGGCGGTGCGGGCGATGGTGCCGGTGGCGCAGATGCCGCCAAACAGGGCGGATCCGATGTTGGCGAAGCCTTGCGCCACCAGCTCGCAATTCGAGCGGTGCCGCCGGCCAGTCATGCCGTCGGCAACGACGGCCGACAGCAGTGATTCGATCGCGCCAAGCAGCGCGAAGGCGGTCGCGTCCGGCAGGACGTCGAGCATCCTGCCGAGACTGACCGGGGGCAGGCCAGGCCATTGCAGGCTGCGCGGGATGCCGCCATAGCGCGTGCCGATCGTCTCGGCCGGCAGCGCAAACAGCGCCACGACGAGCGAGGCAAGCCCGATGGCGATCAGCATGGAAGGCCATTTCGGCCGCCAGCGCTTCAGGAAAACGATGGTTGCGATGGTGAGCACCGCCACCAAGGTCGCGGCGGGGTTGATCGTGCCGGCCGCTTCGCCAAGCGCGATCAACTTGGGCACGAACGGTCCGGGTTCCCTGCCCGGCAGGGTCAGCCCGAACAGTTCGACGATCTGGCCAGAGAAGATGATGACGGCAATGCCGGCGGTGAAGCCGACGGTGACCGGATAGGGAATGAATTTGATGTAGGTGCCGAGGCGGAGGTACCCGATCGCAAGCAGGAAGACGCCCGCCATCATCGTCGCCAGCAGCAGGCCATCGACGCCGACCCGCGCAGCCGTCGCCGCCACCAGCACGATGAAGGCGCCGGCCGGGCCGCCGATCTGGAAGCGGCTGCCGCCCAAGGCCGAGATGATGAAGCCGCCGACGATGGAGGTGTAGAGGCCGCGTTCCGGCGTCACGCCCGACGCGATCGCAATTGCCATCGACAGCGGCAGCGCGACGATGGCGACGGTCAGGCCGGACATGAAGTCGGCCTTGAATTGCGGCAGGTGGTAGCCCTCGCGCCAGACTGTCACCAGCTTCGGCGTGAACAGCTCGGAAAATGTCGGCTTCACCGGCTGATGGGCCGGTTGATGCACTGCCTGACGCGCTTGATCCATGGGCTGCCTTCCTGCAAAGGCGGCGGGATCGTCGGCAGGACTGTCGGCGGTCGCCGTCGCGACTTATGCCGGCTCAGCCTAGGGATCCGGCGGCACGGCGGGCTTGAGGCGCACGCCCCTGCCGCCGCGCTCGCTGGGCTGGTTCTCGCCGATCAGTTCCACCCCGGCACCATCGAGAGCCTGGATGACCTTCATCAGCGTGTCGACCACGCCCCTGACCACGCCGTCGCTCGCTTCCATGCGCTGGATGGTCGGAAGCGAGACGCCGGCGCGCTCGGCGAGCGTCTTCTGGTCGATGCCGGCCAAGGCCCTTGCGGCACGCATTTGCGCGGCAGTGATCATCGACCGGAACCCATGTCTGAGTCTGCGGAGATAATGTGTAATACCATCATTGTGATGTTTCAAGCATCATTGTAAATGCGTTAGACATAATCGTTGTCGCCTGATAGCCCATTTTCTTCGATACTCCGCGAGAATTTCAAGCTAGGGTGGCGTGCATCCGGGGCAGGGGTATACGCGGTTGAGAATTTTCAAGACTTTGACGATATCGGCAGGTTTGCTGTCGCTGGTTTTGGCGCTGGCGGGCTGTGGTGGGCACCTCATCAACAGATTGATCTGACGGCGAGGTCAGGTGTCGCCGCTCACCGCCTGGCGCCGTTGCAGAAGCCTCGCCACCAACCAGCATAGCATCGCCCAGGCGAAGCCGGCGCACCAGCCCGCCAGCACGTCCGACGGCCAGTGGACGCCGAGATAGACGCGGCTGACGCCGACCAGCACCGTCGTGAGCACTGCCAAGAACAAGACGTAGACCTTGGTCGTCCGGCCCGGCAGGAAGCGCGCCGCGAGCGAACCGAGCGTGAGATAGGTCACCGCCGACAGCATGGCATGGCCGCTCGGGAAGGAAAGCGAGGTCTCGTTGACCAGATGCGAAACCAGTTCCGGGCGTGGCCGGTCGACGCCGACTTTCAGCAGGCTCGACAGCACCTGGCCGCCCGCCACCGCAACGAAGATGAGAAACGCCGTCGCCGGGCGGCGGATCAACAGCAAATAGATGATCGTCGCCGTGGTGATCAGCACCAGCACGCTGGTGCTGCCAAGGCTGGTGATGTCGCGCATCGCCCCTTCCAGCCATGGCGGGCCGATGGGAACGCCGGGCTGGCCCGGCTGGCGGAAGGCAAGCAGGATTTCGGTATCGAAGGCGTGCGGCGTGGTGGCCCGTGCCACCTCCATCAATTCCTCGAACGCCCACAGCCCACCGGCGATGACCAGGCCGGCCAGCAGCACCGGGAATTCGACCCGGTTGAGCAGAGCTTTCGCAGCGTTCTTCATCGGCACCGTTACAATCGCCCTTGCAGATAGGGTCCAAGCGTGATCAGCGCCACGGCGGCGATCGCCAGCGCGATGCCGACGCCCTGCAGCGCGTTGACGCGCTCGCCGAAGAACACCAGCGCCACGACGTTGACCGAGACCAGCTGGATGACCGCCGAGAGGCTGAAAGACACGGACATACCGAACTCGCGGATCAGCCGCAGCATGATCAGATTGCCCAGCGAATAGAGCGCCAGCGTCAGCAGGATCCTGCCCATGCTCGGTGCCAGGCCCCATTGCTTGGCGGCGGTCGCCGCCAGCAGGAAGATCACCGTCGAAAGGCCAAGCTGCAGCAGTCCCGAAAAACTCAACGTCCGTCCCCCTCGAAGCGGCTTTCGCCTGATGTCGCGGACCATGTTTCCGAAGCGCGCCGGGACGTCAAGCGACGTCGTTTCCAACGAAGGTCTTGGCAACGGCGAGACTGAAGCTCAATGTGCTGGAATCGCCCGGCATGTCGACAGAAGGGCGGTTAGGGGACCATGATTCGTATTCTTCAGAACTTGGCGCGGCGCTGGAGCGAGCTTTCCCTTGCCCTGCAATTCGTCGTTGCCGGCGGCTTTGGGCTTCTGGTCGTCATGCTGGTCGTAGGGACCTGGGTGACGACGCAGATCCGGGACGGCATCATTCGCAATTCGGCTGCCACGACGGCGCTTTATGTCGACAGCGTGATTGCGCCGCTACTGCCCGACCTGCGCAAGAGCGAGGAGCTCAGCGAATCCGTCAAACAGGCGCTCGACGAGACGCTCGGCCAGGGCGCTCTCGGCAAACGCCTGGCATCGTTCAGGCTTTGGCGTCGCGACGGCACGGTGCTCTACGCGAAGGACGCGGATTTGATCGGCCGCCGCTTCGACCTGAACAAAAATCTGCGTTCCGCCTTCCAAGGCAGTGTCGTTGCCCAGTTCGATACGTTCGACGAGAACGAAGACAAGGAGCGGGCCGCGGGCGTGCCGTTGCTCGAGATCTACAATCCCGTGCGCGAACCCTGGTCCGGCGACGTGGTCGCCGTCACCGAATTCTACGAGATCGCCAGCGATTTCAAAGCCACCCTGGCTTCCGCCCTGCTGTCGAGCTGGCTGGTGGTGGCCGGCACCACCTTGACGGCATTCCTGCTTCTGTCGAGCATCGTCCTGCGCGCCAGCCGCACCATCGACGATCAGCGCGGGGCGCTGCGCCGCCAGGTGTCGGAGCTGCAAGGGCTGGTGACGCAGAACAGCGCCTTGCGGCAACGCGTGCAGCGGGCGTCCCGCCGCGCCACCGCACTCAACGAAAGATACCTGCGCCGGATCGGCGCCGACCTGCATGACGGCCCGGCCCAGCTCGTGGCCTTGGCGGCGCTGCGCATGGACAGTCCGGTGTTCACCGGCGACGGCCATGGCAGCGAAGGCCGCTCGACCGAGGTCGCCATGATCCGCAAGACGCTGGAGGACGCGATGCGCGAAATACGCGGCATCTGCACCGGCCTGGTGCTGCCGCAGATAGAAACGGCGGCGGCCGCGGACGTGTTGCGGCTGGCCGTCGAGGAACATGAGCACCGGACGGGCACGTCGGTGAGGCTCACCCTGCCCGGACATTTGCCCGAACCCGGCGCTTCTGAGAAGATCAGCATCTATCGCTTCGTGCAGGAGGGGCTGAACAATGCCTACCGCCACGGGCGGGGCAAGGATCAGGCGGTGCATGCAGGAATGAAAAACGGCAGGCTTTTCGTTGAAGTGTCGGATGGCGGGCCGGGCTTCGATCCGGCGCGGGCCGAGGGGTTAGGGCTGGCCGGCCTCAGGGAGCGCGTTGAAAGCATCGGCGGACAGTTCGAAACCCTGACCGGGCCGAAAGGCACGAAGCTGGTGATCCGTCTTTCAGTCGAGGAGCAAGCATAATGGACGCCATTCGCATCGCCATTGTCGACGACCATCCGCTGTTCCGCGAAGGCGTGACCCGCAGCCTGTCGGAGATCGGAGGCTTCGAGATGGCCGGAGAAGGTGCGACCGCGCAGGACGCGGAACGCATCGTCTCGACCATGCAGCCCGACATATTGCTGCTCGATATTTCGATGCCGGGCGGCGGCCTGGCCGCGGTTGCAAGCATCCTTGCCGACCATCCCGCCCAGAAGATCGTCCTATTGACCGTTTCTGAGGCAAATGGCGATGTCACCAAGGCCCTGAATGCTGGCGTGCGCGGCTATGTCCTCAAAGGCGTCGGGTCGCGCTCGCTTGCCGATATCCTGCGCAACGTGGCGGCTGGCGAAAGCTATCTTTCGCCGATGTTGTCGGCCCGGCTGCTTTCCGATGTGCAGTCCCTGCAGCCTGCCAACGGCGTGGCGGACCGGCTGCGGCAACTCACCGGCCGGCAGACCGAAATCCTGCGGCTGGTGGCGGAGGGACTGAGCAACAAGGAAGTTGCCTTGCGCCTGGAACTGCAGGAGAAGACCGTGAAGCACCACATGACGGGGGTGCTGTCGAAACTCAGCGTGCGAAACCGCACGGAAGCAGCCCTCATGATGCGCGAGTTTCGCGACCGCGAGACGGACCGCTCATAGAGCGGTTCAGCGTCTGCGTAATTCCGCCAGGAGAAAGCGCTGCGCGCTTTTCGCGGGAAAACCGTTTTTTCCTGGAATAAGCCCTCGGGGCATTTGGAACGCCGCGCAAAGGAGGTCACCTCCGCCGGGGGGCGGCGGAGGTGACGTGTGAAACCTGGTCGTTGCCTGTTGACCAGCTTCACAAGGCCGAAATTCACAAGGCTGAATTCAGAGGGCCGAAATTCACAGCGCCTTGAGACGGCTGACATCGGCCGGTGTGGCCGGGCGGTCGATGATGGTGCGGCCGAGCGCATCCTTCATCCTGAAACGGCCGTTCTCGATGTTTTCCGTCATACCGTCGGGGTGCTGAACTGTAATCTTGTTGCCGTCCACGTCGACCTCGTCGCCGGTGGTGGCGTTGACATGGCTGCTCTTGTCGCGCTGGCCCTTGCCATTTCCGTTGTTCCCGCCGCCGCTATTCCCGTTACTGTTCCCGCTATTCCCGCTGCCGCCACTGTTACCGCCGCCGTTGCCGCCATTGCCGCCATTGCCGCCATTACCGCCGCTGCCGCCACCATTGCCACCGTCTCCGCCCCCCTTGGCATGTGCGGTCGCGGCATCGATTCCAGGCACGAATCCATGGAAGGCAATTCCATAGGGAGCGACGGTCAGCGCCAGAAGCGCCGCCGATGTCAGAGCCAGGCGACAACAACGGGCCGTAATCGATCCGTGCATACTGATCTCCGTCGATTGAGCCGGCGCGCTCACCCCAACGTTGCAGTGCAACCAACATCGCCGAAAGACATGGTGACCGAAAGCGGCCTCCGACCGTTGCGTTTGTCCCCCAGGACCTTTGCAGGCGCAAGATTGGACTAAAGTCCTAGGCTCCGGCGTGAAAACCGGTATCGTGAGGGAGCGGCAGCGCGGATACGATGTCACGAAAATGTGATCGGTCGACTGTAAGGCGGTCGAACAGGCAACAAAATCCAGCCAAATCCAGCCAGATCCAGCCAGAGGCTCCCATGACCGAACATCGCTCCACTGATGCCCGATTCCGCACCAGCCTGCTCGAGGAAAACGAAGGCCCAGCCAACAATCCCAGCGAAAACCGCACGATGGGCGAGATTATCGCCGCGCGGTTCTCGCGCCGTGGCTTCCTCAAGGGTTCGCTTGCCGTCTCGGCGATCGCCGCCACCGTCAGCCCGCTGGCGATGATCGCCGCCGACGATGCTCGCGCCGCGGAAGGCTCCGCCTTCACATTCGACGAGCTGGAGGCCGGCATCGACGACAAGCACCATGTCGCGCCGGGTTACGACGCCGACGTGTTGTTGCGCTGGGGCGATCCGCTGTTTGCCGATTCGCCGGAATTCGACCCGACCAGGCAGTCGGCGCAAGCCCAGGCCAGGCAGTTCGGCTATAACAACGACTATGTCGGCTATGTCGCGATCGACGGCTCGGCGGAACACGGCCTGCTGGTCGTGAACCACGAATACACCAACCCGCATCTGATGTTCCCGGGCATCGTCAAGATCGTCGAGAAGGACGGCAAGAAGTCGGCCGAGGTGGCGCCGCTCTCGAAGGAGCAGGTCGATGTCGAGATGGCCGCCCATGGCGGCACCATCGTCGAGATCCGCAAGGACGGCGGCAAATGGCAGGTGGTGCGTGACGGCAAGCTCAACCGCCGCATCACCTCCAACACCGAGATGGCGCTGTCCGGCCCGGTCGCCGGCCATGACCGCGTCAAGACCAATGCCGATCCGTCCGGAACGAAAGTCTTCGGCACGATCAACAACTGCGCCGGCGGCGTCACGCCCTGGGGCACGTATGTGATGGCCGAGGAGAACATCCACGGCTATTTCTCCGGCGAGCTGCCGGAGGGCCACAAGGAAGCCGCCAACTACAAGCGCCTCGGCATACCGGAAGGCGCCTATGAATGGGGCGCGCATTATGACCGCTTCAACCTCGCCAAGGAGCCGAACGAGCCCAACCGCTTCGGCTGGATCGTCGAGGTCGATGTCAACGACCCGAATTCGGTACCGCGCAAGCGTACTGCCATGGGCCGTTTCAAGCATGAGGGCGCTGAATCGATCGTCGCCAAGGACGGTCGCGTCGTCTTCTATCTCGGCGACGACGAGCGCTTCGACTATGTCTACAAGTTCGTCACCAGGGGCATGTTCAACGCCGGCGACCGCGCGGCCAACAAGGACCTGCTCGACGACGGCACGCTGCATGTCGCCAAATTCGCCGAGGACGGCTCGGTCGAATGGATGCCGATCGTGTTCGGGCAGGGTCCGCTGACGGCGGAAAACGGTTTTGCCGGCCAGGCCGACGTGCTGGTCGAGACGCGCCGCGCCGCCGACCTGCTTGGCGCCACCAAGATGGACCGGCCGGAAGACATCCAGCCCAATGCCGGCAACGGCAAGGTCTATGTCATGCTGACCAACAATTCCAAGCGCAAGGCCGATCAGGTGGATGCCGCCAACCCGCGCGCCGGGAATGCCTTCGGCCACATCATCGAGATCGTCGAGGACGGCGGCGATTTCGCCGCCACGAAGGGCAAGTGGGAAGTGCTGCTGAAATGCGGCGACCCCGAGGTAGCCGATGTCGGCGCCACCTTCTCCACCGCGACGACGGCCCATGGCTGGTTCGGCATGCCCGACAATTGCACGGTCGATTCGGCCGGGCGCCTGTGGGTCGCCACCGACGGCCAGGGCCCGAAGGCCACCGGACGCACCGACGGCCTGTGGGCGGTGGACACGGAAGGATCGGCGCGGGCGACCTCGAAACTGTTCTTCCGGGTGCCGATCGGCGCCGAAATGTGCGGCCCGCTGTTCGCGCCGGACGACCAGACCGCCTTCGTCGCCGTCCAGCATCCGGGTGACGGCGGCGAGGACTGGGATGCGTTCGGCCGGCCCTCCTACTACGAGGACCCGTCGACCCGCTGGCCCGATTTCAAGCCGGACATGCCGGTGCGGCCGGCGGTCGTGGCGATCACCAAACAGGGCGGCGGCAAGATCGCCGTCTGACGTCGGGCGAGGCAAACGAGAGAGGCTCCGGGAATCCGAAGCCCCTCTTTTTGTGCGCTGCCTGCATTCAAGCCTCGGGAAAGATTGGCAATTTACACGTGGCGCCCTAGATCGCGACCAGGAGATCATCGCCATGCCCAAGTCGATCTACGACCGTGGCCTGCTCAAACCTGACGAAGTGGCCACCTTGCAACGTGTCTTCGATGAGGCCTGCCGCCGACGCGAAGCGCATCCCGAATCCGCCAAGGCGCGTGAATTGGCTCTCACCTTGCTCGCCCTCTACAATGCCGGCATGGTCGACGAGGAGATGCTGACCGAGGCTGTCGGTTTCCGGCGGCTGGAGCCGAAATCAGCGTGAAGTGCCCGGCTGACCGGGACCGGCGATCCGCCCAGCGATCGCCCTGGCCAATATGGCCGCATTGGCGAAGCAGCCGCGGATGCTCGGCCGCATGCCGGTGAACCACAGGCCGGGCAGTTTCGGGTCGGCCTGGCCGCCGTTGAAGAGCGGAACGCCCTTCTCGTCGAGCACGCCGAGATCGCCGACCATGCGCTCCAGCCCGGTACGGTATCCCGTCGCGGCTATGACGATGTCGGGAGCAACCATGCTGCCATTGGCCAGGATGACGCCATCGCGGGTGAACTCCCGTATCGCCGGCACGACCACGATCCTGCCGGATTTGATGGCATCGACGGCGCCGTCGTCCGCGGCGATCGCGGTATAGTCCGAAGTCAGGCGGCTGGCGCCGCCGGCGGGTGCCGGCGGCATGCCGAATTTGGTGAGATCGCCGAAAACCAGGCGCTGCGTCACCGCCATAACTGCATCGGCGACGCGCAGCGGCAAGCGCGCCATGAGCGGCGAGAGCCGGTGTACGGCGATCTTGCCGACGCGCTTGGGCAAAAGGGCGGGACCGTTGCGAGCCGACAGCCAGACAGCGGCGGTGTCGACGCCCGTCAGGTGATTGAGGGCATCGAAGCCCGAATTGCCGGCGCCGACAACCAGCACCTTCTTGCCCGCATAGGCCCGGGCGTCGCCGAAATCGGCCGAATGGATGATCCGGCCCGCGAACGCCTGCATGCCCTTCCATTGCGGCGTGTAGGGCTCCCTGTCGCGGCCGGTGGCGACAACGACGTGACGCGCCAGGCGCGAGCCGGCGCTGGTGCGCACGATCCAGTGGTCGCCCCCGAACATGATGGCCTCGGCGGAAACGCCAAACTCCACCGGCAAACGGTTCGCCTCATGGAAATCGTTCATATGGCGGATGACGACATCCCGGTGCGGAAAGGCGGGGGTCCCCTTGGGATAGGCAAGGCCGGGCAGCGCCGAGAGATCGCGATGGGTGTTGAGGTGCAGTTGCTCGTGGCGCCGGCGCCACGGCTCGGCGAGCCGGCTTTCCTTCTCGAGGACCGCCGTCGCCACGCCGGCCTTCGTCAAGGCCCGCGCGACAGCCAGCCCGGCGGCGCCAGCGCCGATGACGATCGCCGGCTCGACCGCCACCATCTGCTCCATCATCGTCCCGGGTGTCGTATCAGCCATTCACTCTCGAATCCCATTCGCCCTTGCGGCAACCCGAAAGGCTCGCAGGCCGTTGTAACCGTTTGATCGCGCGCAGGACCCGAACGGCAAATCGATGCCGATCTTCGATGGCCCCGCGCCGCCGAGGTCTCGCTCCGGAGCATTCCACCGCCCGGTGGAAACAGCCGGTCGCGCCACCGCGGCCAAAACAACGACATGGAGCGGATTACCCGCTTCTGTCCGAATACATCCAGCCCTATATGGCATATCGGCGGCATCGGCGATAATCAGGTCGCGGCAAAGTGATTGATTCGAGGTCCGGGGGCTGGGGATCTCGTCACAGACGTGGGCATTCGAAACCGGCAATCGATTTCGGCTACCCGCGAGAAATCAAGACGCCGTGGCGCGTCTTGCGTGTCGACCGACACGTCGCGCCACAAACGGCACGCGGAATCTCGATCATGCCCTCCTTGCGGATCTATTTCGACAACATCCTCGAGGGGGCCTCGCCCAAGGTCGAGCGCCAGGCGCTGGCGCATGTCGAGCGGCTGGCGCTGGTGCGCCGCCATGGCGACTTCTCGCTCGCCTATTCCACCGCCGTGCAGCGCAAGCTTTCCTATTTTGGCGACGCCGACGGCTACATCGCCTTCGCCACCAAGATGAAGCACCATTTCGCGCTCGGGGATCCAGTGGCGGCGCCGGCGCAGCGGCCCGATTATATCAGACGCTTCGTCGAGAGTGCCGGCGGCCCATGGTTCGTGCAGATCGGCGAACAGACCGCCCAGGTCCTTGCCGGCCTCGGCTACAAGATAAACCGGCTGGGCATCGATACCCGCCTGCCGCTGCCCGACCATGATTTTTCCGGCAAGCGCAACGAGACGGTGCGTTATTCCGAGCGCTGGCTGCTGAAGAAAGGCTTTTCGTTCGAGGAGGACAAACGCACGATCAACCTCGACGAGATCTCCCGGCTCTCGCAAAATTGGCGCGGCGACCGCATCGTCAAGCGCTGGGAGATGGGTTTCCTCAACCGTCCGTTTTACGATCAGCTCGGCAGCGACATGCGCCGTTTCGTGCTGCACGGTCCCGATGGCGACCTGGTCGCCCTGCTCGATTTCGATCCGATGTTCGCCGGCGGCAAGGTGATCGGCTACACCACCGCCTTCAAGCGCAAGCATATCGATGCCTCGCCGCATGCCGAGATCGGCCTCACCAAATTCGCCGTCGACCGGTTTCGCGAGGAGGGTATCTCGGTGGTGACGCTCGGCCTGTCGCCGCTCGTCGATGTGGGTCCCAGCGGATTTGCCGAAAGCGACTTCTGGCGCAACACCTTCCAGCGCGCCTACGATTCGCCCTGGGTCAACCGCCGCAGGTTCAACCTGCAGGGCCAGGCGGCATTCAAGCGCCGCTTCCACGGCGTCGAGGAGCCGGTCTACATCGCCTTTCGCGAGGGGACCTACATCGAGATGCTGGGGTTGCTGCGGCTGGTCAAGGCGATTTGAGATCTGCCCTTTCCTCGCCCTGCGGAGCGGGGAGAGGAACCAAGTCCCAGCCGATCAGTTCCGCAGCCGGTAGCCGGTCCGGAAGATCCAGGCGACGATCGCGATGCAGACGGCCAGGAACACCAGCGTCATGCCGAGGCTGATGCCGACCGAGACGTCGGCCTTGCCGTAGAAACTCCAGCGGAAACCGCTGATCAGGTAGACCACCGGGTTGAACAGCGTGATCGTCTTCCAGATGCCGGGCAGCATGTGGATCGAATAGAAGCTGCCGCCAAGGAAGGTCAGCGGGGTGACGATCAGGAGCGGCACCAGCTGCAGTTGCTCGAAGCTTTTCGCCCAGATGCCAATGATGAAGCCGAACAGGCTGAAGGTCACCGCCGTCAGGATCAGGAAGGCGAGCATCCAGAACGGATGTTCGATGTGCAGCGGCACGAACAGCGAGGCCGTGGCCAGGATGATCAGGCCGAGGATGATCGACTTGGTGGCCGCGCCGCCGACATAGGCGATGACGATCTCCAGATAGGAGACCGGCGCCGACAGAAGCTCGTAGATCGAGCCGACGAATTTCGGGAAATAGATGGCGAAAGAGGCGTTGGAGATCGACTGCGTCAAGAGCGACAGCATGATCAGTCCCGGCACGATGAAGGCGCCGTAGCTGATGCCGTCGATCTCGGTGATGCGCGAGCCGATGGCCGAGCCGAAGACGACGAAATAGAGCGATGTCGAGATGACCGGCGAGATGATGCTCTGCAGCACGGTGCGGAACGCACGCGCCATCTCGACCCGATAGATCGCCCATACCGCACGTAGATTCATGGCCGCACGCGGGTTCATGGCTCTTGCCTCAGGAGATTGACGAAGATCTCTTCGAGCGAGCTGTTCTTGGTGTCGAGATCGCGGAACTGGATGCCGGCCGCCTCGAGATCGCGGATCAGCGAGGCGACGCCCGGCCGGTCGCTCTGGTTGTCATAGGTATAGGTGAGCTGGTTGCCGTCCGGCGACAGTTCGAGCGCGTAGTTCGAGAGGCCCTCGGGCACGCTGCCGAGTGGCGCGCGCAGCTCCAGCCTCATCTCCTTGCGGCCGAGCTTGAGCATCAGTTCGGCCTTGTCCTCGACCAGGATGATCTCGCCGCGGTTGATGACGCCGACGCGGTCGGCCATGGCCTCGGCTTCCTCGATATAATGCGTGGTGAGGATAATGGTGACGCCATCCTCGCGCAGCCGGCGCACCATCGCCCACATGTCCTGGCGCAGTTCGACGTCGACGCCGGCGGTCGGCTCGTCGAGGAACAGGACGCGCGGCTCGTGCGACAGCGCCTTGGCGATCATCAGCCGCCGCTTCATGCCGCCCGAGAGCGTAATCGCCTTGGCGTCCTTCTTGTCCCACAGCGACAGATCGCGCAGCACCTTCTCGACAAAGGCAGGATTGGCCGGCCTGCCGAACAGGCCGCGGCTGTAATTGACGGTTGCCCAGACGCTCTCGAAGGCGTCGATGGTGAGTTCCTGCGGCACCAGCCCGATCAGGCTGCGCGCGGCGCGGTAGTCCTTGCTGATGTCGTGGCCGTCGACGGTGACGGTGCCCGACGAGCGGTTGACGATGCCGCAGACGATCGAGATCAGCGTCGTCTTGCCGGCGCCGTTGGGACCGAGCAGCGCGAAGATCTCGCCACGCGCTATGTCGAGGCTGACTTCCTTGAGCGCGGTGAAGCCGGTGGCGTAGGTCTTGGAGACCCCGGAAATGGAAAGAATGGAGGGCATGGCTGAAAACGGCTGCTTGAAAGAGGTGTCTTGATATAGGCCTGTTGTCGCCCAGTGCAACTGCAAGTCAATGCCCTGCTGCCAGTTCTCGACATTGAAGCCGGGGGCCGGTTGGAAATGGGTGGCTTCTATTCGGTAAAATTGTCCTGTGGCGTTCAGCCTCGCGGCGGGACGCCGCTTTGACCTGACCCGGCTTCGGGCCTATCCTTCGCCAGTATTGGAGCAATTCCAGGAAGAGTGTGAAGCGCTTTTCCCGGGAAAAGCGCATAACGCTTTCCCTGGGGAATGGCGTCGAAATAAATAATAAGCAGCCGGAGCCCGCCATGGACCCGCTTATTCTCTCGCGCATGCAGTTCGGCGCGAATATCTCGTTCCATATCCTGTTTCCGACGATCACCATTGCCCTTGGCTGGGTGCTGCTGTTCTTCAAGCTGCGCTACAACGCGACCAATGATTCCGCCTGGATGCGCGCCTATTTCACCTGGGTGAAGGTGTTCGCGCTGTCCTTTGCCATGGGCGTGGTTTCGGGCGTCACCATGAGCTTCCAGTTCGGCACCAACTGGCCGGGCTACATGCAGCATGTCGGCAACATCGCGGGACCGCTGCTCGCCTACGAGATCCTCACCGCCTTCTTCCTTGAAGCGGCCTTCCTCGGCATCATGCTGTTCGGCTTCCGCCGCGTTTCCAACCGCGTCCACACGCTGGCCACGGTGCTGGTCGCCGGCGGCACCACGCTGTCGGCCTTCTGGATCATCGCGCTCAATTCCTGGATGCAGACCCCGGCCGGTTTCGAAATGCGCGACGGCGTCGCGCACGCCGTCGACTGGTGGGCCATCGTCTTCAACCCGTCCATGCCCTACCGGCTGGTGCACATGCTGCTCGCCTCGGGGCTGACGGTGTCGTTCCTGATCGCAGGCCTGTCGGCGCTGCGCTACCTCAAGGGCGACCGTTCGGAATCGATGTGGAAGGCGCTGCGCACCGGCGTCTTCACCGCCGCGATCCTGATCCCGATCCAGATCCTGGCCGGCGACCAGCACGGGCTGAACACGCTGGAGCACCAGCCGCAGAAGATCGCCGCCATGGAGGCCAACTGGAACACCGGCCCCAACGTGCCGCTGGTGCTGTTCGCGCTGCCCGACGAGGCGACCAGGAAAAACAAGTTCGAGGTCGCGATTCCCGACGGCGCCAGCCTTATCCTGCGGCACAGCATCGACGGTGTCGTGCCGGGGCTGAACGATTTTCCGGGCAACCACCCGCCGGTCTTTCCGCTCTTCTGGAGTTTCCGCATCATGGTTGGCACCGGGGTTTTGATGCTCGCCGTCTCGTGGTCGGCCGCCTTCTTCCTCAAGCGCCGGCATTCGCTGCCGAAGCCGCTCGCGCTGCTGATGGTGCCGATGGCGCTGTCGGGCTGGCTGGCGACACTGGCCGGCTGGTACACGACCGAGATCGGCCGCCAGCCCTGGCTGGTGACCGGCGTGCTGAAGACCGCCGACGCCGTCGGTCCGGTGGCCGGCAGCCATGTCGCGCTGACGCTCGCCGTCTACCTTCTCCTCTACGTGCTTTTGCTGATCGCCTATCTCGGCGTGCTGGTGCACCTGGCGCTGAAGGCGGCCAAGGATGGCGACACCTCACCGCTGCCGGGCGTGATGAAGACGGCCATGTCGCAACCGGCGGCGGGGGAGTGAAAGATGACCTACGACTGGCCAACCCTGCTTCCCCTCATCTTCGCCGGCCTGATGGGCCTCGCCATTCTGATCTACGTCATTCTCGACGGCTTCGACCTCGGCATCGGCATGCTGTTCGCCGCCGCCGAGGACACCGAGCAGGACACGATGATCGCCGCGATCGGCCCGTTCTGGGACGCCAACGAGACCTGGCTGGTGCTGGCCGTCGGCCTGCTGCTGGTCGCCTTTCCGCTGGCGCATGGCGTCATCCTCACCGCGCTCTACATTCCGGTCTTCGTGCTGCTGGTCGGACTGATCCTGCGCGGCGTCGCCTTCGATTTCCGCGCCAAGGTGCCGGCCGGCCGCAAGCACCGCTGGAACCGTATCTTCTTCCTGGGCTCGCTCACCGCCTCGCTGGCGCAGGGCTACATGCTGGGCGTCTACGTGCTCGGCCTCGATGTCGGGCCGGGCGGCATGGCGTTCGGCGTGCTGGTGGCGTTCTGTCTTGCTGCAGCTTATGCCGCGATGGGCGCTGCCTGGGTGATCTACAAGACCGAGGGCGAGTTGCAGAAGAAGGCGGTGCTCTGGCTGCGCACGGCGCTGGTGCTGACCGCGCTCGGTATGGCCGCCGTGTCGCTGGCGACACCCTTCGCCAGCCCGCGCATCTTCGCCAAATGGTTCGGATGGCCGCAGATGCTCTATCTGTCGCCGCTGCCGATCCTGTCGGCGCTGCTGTTTCTCTGGCTGTGGCGGCAGACCTTCCACCTGCCCCGGCCCAACGACCGCCATGCGCTGACGCCGTTCCTGACGCTGGCCGCCATCTTCGCGCTCGGCTTTGCCGGCCTTGCCTGGTCGTTCTATCCCTATGTGGTGCCAGATCGCCTGACCATCTGGCAGGCGGCGTCGGCGACCGAAAGCCTCGCCATCATCCTGGCCGGCACCGTGGTGGTGCTGCCGGTGATCATCTTCTATTCGTTCTACGCCTACCGCGTGTTCGGCGGCAAGGCGACGGATTTGACTTACGATTGAGGGTGGTGCGAGACGTTGAAGGTCACGGCGAGGCGCCCCCCTCTGGCCTGTCGGCCATCTCCCCCTCAAGGGGGGAGATCGGATGTCGCGACGGGGTTCGCCAAATTTCAACGTTGAAGAAAAAGGTGCCGGAGCCGAGACCGCCGATCTCCCCCCTCGTGGGGGAGATGTCCGGCAGGACAGAGGGGGGGCGCTGCCCCGCCGGCCTATCGCACTCTCGCGCCCCGCCGAGAACCTCAATTGCTCGCCGACAGCACCAGCACCGGCTTTTCGCTGTAGAGCGACGGGAAAAGCGTCTTCAAATTCGCCACCTTGGGCAGGTCGTTGTAGACGATGTAGGGATAGGTCGGGTTCAGCGTCAGGAAATCCTGGTGGTAGTTTTCGGCCGGGTAGAAGGTCTTGCCGGTCTCCAGCGTGGTGACGATGGGTTCGGGAAACACCTTGGCCTTGTCGAGCTGGGCGATATAGCTCTGCGCGATCTTCTTCTGGGCGTCGTTTTCGGCAAAGATCGTCGAGCGGTACTGCGTGCCCGAGTCCGGACCCTGGTAGTTGAGCTGGGTCGGATTGTGGGCGACCGAGAAATAGACCTGCAGCAGCTGGCCATAGGTCACCTTGGACGGATCATAGGTGATCTCGACGGATTCGGCGTGGCCGGTGCGGCCGGTGCCGACCGTCTCGTAGACGGCGTCGTCCTTGGCGCCGCCAGTATAGCCCGAGACCGCCTTGCTGACGCCCTTGACGTGCTGGAACACGCCCTGCACGCCCCAGAAGCAGCCGCCGGCGAAGATGGCCTTCTCGCTGCCGGGGGCCGCCTTTTCGTCGATTGCCGGCGGCGGGATTTTCACCGCATCCTCGGCGGAGACGGCGGGCGTCAGCCAGAAGGCGGCGCCCGCGACGGCAAGGGCGAGTGCGGCGAGCCCGCCGCGGACAAAGCCGGTCGAACGATTGTTGATATTGGTCATGGTTGCACTCCTCATGGCTTCCCCTGGGATCGGTCCATTGGGGATCAGTCTATTGGATCAGCTGCCGTGGCGCGATGCGCGAGTTGCGGCCGAGGCTCACATTCGCGTGCGGCCCGGACTTTTTGCCTTGACGTCATTCCCGACGCATAACCGCTTCAAGCCTTTGCCGGTTTGCTCCGGCAACTGTCCCCGGCTGGACAGGGAGCCCGCCAGGGACAGAAGGCCACGCGCCAATCTCAATTGGCTATCAATTGGCCGTGGCATCCGTTGCCGGCTTCATGGCATCGGTCGCCGGTTTCATCGCGTCCGTCGCGGGCTTCATGGCATCGGCGGCGGGCTTCATGGAGTTGGTGGCCATCGGGTCGGCCGGCTTCATCGCATCGGTTGCCGGTTTCATGGCGTCCGCGGCAGGCGCCATGGCGTTGGCGGCGGGCTTCATCGCGTTGGTGGCGTCATCGGCGCGCGCGATGCCGCCGGCAAACAGGGCCGTCGAGCAGAGAGCGAGCGTGAGCGCCGGCAGCGTCAGGCGGGAGAAATTGGTCATGATAGGCTTCCTTGCGGGGTTGATGGCACGCCCTTACCGGGTGGCCGGGCTCTTGCGCCGCCGCCCGTGCGGCGGCGCAAATCTCTGCTTGGCAAATCTCTGCTCGGCAAATCTCTACTTGGCGATTTAGTTGGCGGCGGCGGCCAGGATCGGCCCGCCGCCGGGCGACTGCACCAGCACGGCGGTGCTGAGGCCGCCCGAGGCTGCCGGCAAATCGAGCGTCTTGGCCTCGCCGGTCCAGCTGCCGAGTTTTGTCAGCGCATGCACGACATTGGCGTGCGGCAAGGTGCGGCCGGTGTTTTCGCC
>NZ_JAPYKP010000100.1:0-21035 GCF_037179725.1 Mesorhizobium sp. Cs1321R2N1
TGAGTTCGTGATCGGCGAGCAGGACAAGGACGCGACGGATCGCTTCCGCGCCATCATCGTCCACCGACCAGCCCCGTGCCAATCGCTGGTGCACCGGTTCGGGTCCCGCCATGGCACCGAGGGCGCTGGCCAGAACGCCGATCGCGTGCGCGGCGTCGGCGCACAGCGAGGCAGCACTTCGCCCAAGCGAAGGCCGCGCCTGGCCGGCTAGCAAGGCGAGTTGCGCAAAGGCCTGGGCGCGACCGATCTGGGGCGGTGCATCCGGCGACGGCGCTTCGAAACTGACCGGGCCGGGCAGAGCCCAGAGCAGTCCGGCGGTTTCTTCCAGCGTGGTACGGTCGGACAGCGCAACGGCTTGCCAGCCCCGATAGATGAGGTGGCCGTGCCAGACTGTCGAGATCG
This sequence comes from Mesorhizobium sp. Cs1321R2N1, assembly GCF_037179725.1. NCBI lineage: Bacteria > Pseudomonadati > Pseudomonadota > Alphaproteobacteria > Hyphomicrobiales > Phyllobacteriaceae > Mesorhizobium > Mesorhizobium sp. Cs1321R2N1. The sequence goes on from NZ_JAPYKP010000100.1 coordinate 403, forward strand.
CGGTGACGATCGACGGCTCGCCCCAGGCGATCGCGCTTTCGGCAATGGCCGAGGGGCTGCGCCCGCGCGCCCTTCGCGTCGCCAGCGCCGCGATGTCGTCGGCGCGGTACTGGCTGCGGCGCGGATCGGCTCGATCCGGGCGCATGCCAATGCGGCCGCGGCTGACATAGGCATAGAGCGTCTGCGGCCTCACCCCAAGCCTTTCCAGCGCCTCTTCCCGCGACAACCATTCCGACATATCGGTCCTGGTATTGATTCCATTGATCAAGATTGATGCTTATGTTGCCCAGCCTTATCTCCCATCTGGAAAAGCTTCAAGGAGACAAGGCTGTGGCGAATGGGCTCGATGACGTGGTGGCGGCCGAAACCGTGCTGTCCGACGTGGACGGTCTGGGTGGCCGCCTGACGATCCGCGGCCATTCGCTTGGGGAGTTGGCAGGGCGATGGAGTTACGCCCAGGTCGTGCGCCTGCTGCTGGACGGGTTCTTCGACGATCTGCCTGGCGACGCCGAACTGTCGGCAAGGTTGGGTGAGGCTCGCGTCGAGGTGTTCGAGCGGCTCGCGGCTTCGCTGCCCTTGCTGGCACCGCTCGATATCTACAGCGCCATGCGCGCCGGCATGGCCTTGCTGCCGGATGGCGAGACGCTGACGGACGCCTTGCGGCTGATCGCGGGGCCTGCGGTGCTGACGCCGGCCCTGCTGCGCCTGCGGTGCGGCGAGCAGCCGATCGCACCCGACGGCAAGGCGGACCATGCCGCCGACATGTTGAGGATGCTCAGAGGGGCGGTCCCGTCGCCGGTATTGGCAAAGGCGCTCGATACCTATCTGGTCACCGTCTGCGACCACGGACTCAATGCCTCGACCTTCGCCACCCGCGTCGTTGCTTCGACCTTGGCGGGCCTGACATCGTCGGTGCTGGCCGGCCTTGGCGCGCTCGAGGGCCCGCTGCATGGCGGCGCGCCTGGTCCTGTCATCGAGATGCTCGACGCCATCGCCGCGCATGGCGACGCTGCCGGCTGGCTGCGCGACAAGATCGCGCATGGCGAGCGCATCATGGGCTTCGGCCATCGCATCTACCGCGTGCGCGATCCGCGTGCCGACGTGCTGAAAGCGGTGGTGCGCAAGCTGGCCGGCGAGGGCGACACCGGCCGCCGACTGGCTTTCGCCGAGACGGTCGAGCAAACCGCGCTCGACGTGCTTCGGATCGCCAAGCCGCAGCGCTCGCTGCAGACCAATGTCGAATTCTACACCGCGCTGGTGCTGGAAGCGGCGGGATTTCCGCCCGGTGCCTTCAGCAATGTCTTTGCCGCCGGGCGCGTTGCCGGCTGGGTCGCGCATGCGCGCGAGCAGCAGACCACCGGACGGCTGATCCGTCCGCAGTCCCGCTATGTCGGGCCGGTGCCGGACCTCGTCGCCTAGATTCTCTGTCTGTTTCGAAAGCTACAGCCTCTCCGCATTGCAGCGGAGGGGCTTTTCGCATGACCGAAATTTCATGTGATCACGCGACCGTGTTCGTGTTCTTGCCTTGGCTCGTCCTTATATGCTGCACTGCAACATAGGTCGGCGGCAGCTGCTTCCCTCCAATGACGTTGGGGCAGGCCGGCGCATCAGGATGACAGGAACGCCATGACGAAGAACGGCAAGGCGGAGGAAAAGAAGAAGATCAACATCGCCCTCCAGGGAGGCGGCTCGCACGGCGCTTTTTCCTGGGGCGTGCTCGACCGGCTGCTGGAGGACGGCAGACTGGTGATATCAGCGGTTTCCGGCAGCAGCGCCGGCGCCATGAACGCGGTCGCATTGGCCGATGGTTTCGTGCGTGGCGGGGTCGAGGGCGCCAGGCGGAAGCTGGACGATTTCTGGCAGGCGGTGGCGGCAAAGGGCCGGTTCAGCCCGGTGCAGCGCACGCCGTGGGATGTCGCCTGGGGCAACTGGTCGATCGAGAACACGCCGGGCTATGTGTTCTTCGACACCATGTCGCGGGTGTTTTCGCCCTATGTCGCCAACCCGCTCGGCCTCAATCCGCTGCGCGATGTGGTCGCGCGGGAGATTGACTTCGAGAATGTTCGCGCCTGCAAGTCGATGGAACTGTTCATCTCCGCCACCAATGTCGAGACAGGGCAGTTGCGGGTGTTTTCCGATGGCGAGATCGACCTCGACACGGTGATGGCGTCGGCCTGCCTGCCGCAACTGTTCCGCGCCGTCGAGATCAAGGGGGTGCCCTATTGGGACGGCGGTTATGGCGGCAATCCGGCGCTCTACCCGTTCTTCAAGACGGCGGCGACCGAGGACGTGCTTCTGGTGCAGATCAATCCGGTGGTGCGCGAGGGAACGCCAAGAAGCGCCAACGAGATCCAGAACCGCATCGACGAGATCACATTCAATGCCGGCCTGCTGCGCGAATTCCGCTCGATCGCCTTCGTCAAGGAACTGATCGCCGCAGGCCGTCTGCCGCAAGGCGAATATCGGGACATCCGCATGCATCGCATCGATGCCGACGAGGCGTTCAAGGATCTTTCGGCATCGTCCAAGGTCAATGCCGAATGGGCCTTCCTGACCTATCTGCGCGATCTCGGCCGCACCGCCGCCAGCGACTGGCTGGAAGACAACTACGAAGCGGTCGGCAAGCGGGCTACGCTCGATCTCTCGGGCGAACTCGACGATGGGTTCAAGCCGGTACGCGGTCCCGCACCCGGCCGTCGGGTGAAGGAATTTCTCGCCGTGCGCAAGAACCCGGAAACCGAGCGCCGTCGGGCCTGAACCTGACGGCACAGGCTTCGAGGGGCAGCGTTTGCCGGCAATCGCGGGCGTCATCCGCGGAGCTTCAGAGAGGTCGTGGCGTGCGCGCAACCTTGGCGTGCGGAAGGAGCCCTCATCATCCTGACGTCTGCTGCCACTGACGGTCAGTGGCACCGCCCCGGGGCGCTGGTTACCTGCTCACATGCAGCGCTCGATACAGAATTGCGAATGGGACAGATACACCCGGTGTTCCCGCGCCTGCCTCGCGCCGCGCCGACGTCGCAGGTGTCAGGGCACGACGATTCAGACGTTATCGCGCCGGCGCATTGGCGTTTTCAGCATCTGGTTTGACTTCGGTGCATTGGGATCGGCAAGCCTGATCCGAAGGGGCTGCCGTGGCTTTTCCTTAACGATTCCACTCCTTTGGCTGAGTATCGTGGCGCCGCAGCCATTGTCCCTCGCCGATCGCACTGACATGGATCGTCGGTTTGTGCCCGAGCTTCAATCAGCGACGTGATGCGGATCGCGACTGTATTCCGGAGACGGCCCATGGCGAGCGGGGCTGGTCGTCCCGTAGCCGGCGTTTCAGGGCCTGCGTGAGCCGGCGGACCGCTTCGTCAAGTAGACTGGCAAGTCACGAAGAACCGTTTCATGGCGGCCACACCTTGTCCGGCTATGCAATGCTGCTGCAACTTTCGGACTATATTGCGATGCAACTTTGATGTAGAAGCGCGCTCGCCGATCACGGCAATTTGAACACGGTCAGGCGCGCACCCATATCGGCGACGCGCCCGCGTCATAAGACGCGGTGCTGGCCGAACCCGCAGTGGAAAAATGACGATGCCTAAAATCAGGTTTCACAAGCTTGCAGCCATTGTTGTGCTCATCGGTTTCGCCGCGTGGATGGCGACAGGCGAGTTCTCGTCGGTCGGCAGCGTAGCGGCCAACAAGGCCAAGGCAGCCGAGGTCGAGCAGGGCAAGGCGCCCGACGCGGGCAAGCCGAAGACGGCGGAAGCCGAACCGAAGGCCCCGCTGCCCACCGTCGCGGTGGTGACGCCGCCTCGCAAGACCTATGCGCGCGCCATCCGCATTTCCGGGCTGACCGAAGCCGACAAGCGCGCGGTTCTGGCAACCCGGGTTGCCGGCGTCATCGACAGGCTGCCGGTCAAACAAGGCGATCGCGTCAAGACCGGCGACCTGGTGCTGATGCTCGCCGCCGAGGAAAAGATCTCGATGGTCGACAATGCCAAGCAGCTTGTCGCGCAGCGCCAAGCCGAGCTGGACGCGTCGTTGCGGCTGATGAAGACCGGCAATTTGCCCAAGCTGCAGCTCGACACTGCTCGCTCCAATCTGACCCTAGCGCAATCCCAGCTGGACACCGCGCAGGCCGAGCTCGACCGCAACGAAGTGAAGGCGCCGTTTGACGGCGTCATCGACCGGGTGCCGGTGGAACTCGGCAGCTCCGTCATGCAGGGCGGCGAGGTAGCGACCATCCTCAAGCTCGATCCGGTGATCGCGCGCGGCGAGATCAGCGAGCGCGACCTCGGCTACCTCAAGATCGGTGACAAGGCCAGCGTTCGGCTGGTCAGCGGCCAGACCGTCGAAGGCACCGTGCGCTATATCAGCCGTGACGCGTCGTCGGCGACCCGCACCTTCCGTGTCGAGATCGCCATCCCCAATGCCGATGGCTCCGTGCCGGCCGGCATGACGGCGGAAATCCAGCTCAGCGCGTTGCCGACCGACGCCGTCCTGCTGCCGCGCTCGGTGGTGACGCTCGGCGACAAGGGCGATCTCGGCATCCGCGCCGTCGGCAAGGACAACAAGGTGGCATTCTTCCCGATCGACCTGGTCGACGATACGCCGACCGGTCTCGTGCTCGGCGGCATCCCGGCCGACGCGCGCATCATCGTCGCCGGCCAGGAACTGGTGAAGGAAGGCGATGAGGTCAAGCCGGTCGAGGCCGACCAGGCGACCATCAACAAGCTGATCGGCGAAGCCACCGCCGGGACGCAGTAGCGCGGGGCGCCGGCGCCGGGTTTGCCCGGCGACAGCATGTCCGTTCGCCACTCCCGAAAGCAACAGCAGGCATAAGTCATGGATATCGTCAGACTCGCAATCAACAATGCCCGCCTGACCATCTCGGTCCTGGTCTTCCTGCTGATTGCAGGCTGGGTCGCCTATCAGTCGACACCGAAGGAAGCGGAACCCGACGTTCCGATTCCGATGATGTATGTCAGCCTGATCTATCAAGGCATTTCGCCTGAAGATTCCGAGCGCCTTCTGCTGCGGCCGATGGAAAGCAAGCTGAAGAGCCTGAAGGGCCTCAAGGAGATGCGCTCGGCCGCTTTCCAGGGCGGCGGCTATGTGCTGGTCGAGTTCCAGCCGCAGACGAACCTGGCGACGGCACTGCAGGATACGCGCTCCAAGGTTCAGGACGGCAAGGCCGACCTGCCGCAGGCGGCCGAGGAGCCCGTCGTCACCGAGGTCAACATTTCCGAATTTCCGGTGCTCGTCGTCACGCTGTCGGGCGAATTGCCCGAACGCGTGCTGGCGGCCGCGGCGCGCGAACTGCGCGACCGTATCGAGGAAGTGCCCGGCGTCCTCGAAGGTTCCCTGCAGGGTTCCCGCGACGATCTGGTCGAAGTCGTCATCGATCCGATGAAACTGTCGTCTTACGGCTTGCAGCTCGATCAGTTGATCGGCGCAGTCGGTGCGTCCAACAGCCTGGTCGCCGCCGGCAACATCGAAGGTTCCCAGGGTAAATACGCAGTCAAGGTGCCGTCGCTGATCGAGAAGCCCGAGGACGTGGCGGCACTTCCCGTGGTTGCCGGTCCCAATGCCGTGGTTCAGGCCAAGGACATCGCGACGATTCGCTCGACCTTCGCCGATGCCACGACGATCACGCGCCTCAACGGCAAGCCGGCCATCGCCATCGAGGTCAAGAAGCGCATCGGCGCCAATCTGATCGACACGCTCACCAAGGTCAGGGAGGTGTCCGACACCTTCGTCAAAACCATGCCCGAAGGCATGCACGTCACCTACACGCAGGACAAGTCGGTCTTCGTCAACCAGTTGCTCGGCGATCTGCAGAACCACGTGATGATCGCCGTCATCCTGGTGTTCATCGTCATCCTCTACGCGCTGTCGGGGCGTGCCTCGCTGCTCATCGGGCTGGCCATTCCGTCATCCTTCCTGATCGGCATCCTGCTGCTGGCCATGATGGGCTACACGATCAACATGATCGTGCTGTTCAGCCTGATCCTGGCCGTCGGCATGCTGGTCGACGATGCCATCATCGTCACCGAGTTCGCCGAGCGACGGATGAGCGAGGGCATGCCGAAGCAGGAAGCCTTCGCGCTTGCCGCCAAGCGCATGGCCGGTCCGGTCATCGCGGCAACGATGACGCGAATCGCCGCCTTCTCGCCGCTGCTGTTCTGGCCGGGGATCATCGGCGATTTCATGAAGTATATGCCGATCACACTGATCGTCACACTGTCAGCCTCGATGCTCTATGCGCTGGTCTTCGCGCCGACGCTGGGGGCGATCTTCGCCAAGGCGCCGCAGCATCACGAGGATGGCAATCGCGATGGCTGGTACATGGCTGTCGTCAAGCAGGCAGTACGCTTCCCCATCACCGTGATGGTGCTCACCGTCGTCTTGCTGGCCGGCATCTTCGTTGGTTATTCAAAGTACGGAGCCGGCGTCGAGTTCTTCCCGAGCGTCGAACCCGACTACGGTCTGCTCTATGTGCATGCCCGCGGCAACCTTTCGCTGGCCGAAATGGATACCGCGACCAAGATCGCCGAAAACCGGCTGCTCGGCTGGCCGGGCGTGAAGTCGGTCTATACCCGCGTCGGCAAGTCCGAGGGCGGCGGCCAGGATGTTCCAGAAGACGTCGTCGGCGTCATCCAGTACGAATTCATCGATTGGCGCGAGCGTAAATCGGCCAACGATATCCTGAACGACCTGCGTGCCGTCATGGCGGGCATTCCCGGCGTCGATGTCGAGGTGCGCGTGCCGGAAGCCGGCCCGCCGACCGGCAAGCCGATCCAGATCAGGCTTTCGGCCATCGACCCCAAGGGATTGGACGAGAAGGCGCGCGAAGTCGCGGCACGCATCGCCAAGGTGCCCGGCGTCATCGACATTTCCGATGGCTTGCCGCCGCCCGGCGTCGACTGGGCACTTGAGGTCGACCGAGCCAAGGCTGCCCAGTATGGCATCAGCCCGACCTCGGTCGGGACGGTGGTGCAGCTCGTCACCAACGGCCTGAAGCTTTCGGAATACCGGCCTGCCGGTGCTGACAAGGCGGTCGACATCCGGCTGCGCTTGCCGGAGGACCGGCGCACGCTGTCGACGCTCGACGAGCTCAGGGTGCAGACCTCGCAAGGATCGGTGCCGATCTCGAACTTCGTCGTGCGCAAGGCGAAGCCGAGCGTCGGCATCCTCAACCGCATCGACGGCGCCCGTACCGTGGTGGTGCAGGCCAACGTTGCCGCCGGCGCCCAGGTCGCCGCCGTGCAGCAGGAGGTCACCCAGGCGGTCACCGACATGAATCTCGGCAGCGGCATACGCTGGAAGCTTGCCGGCTCGAACGAGGACAGCGCGGAGGCCAGCGCCTTCCTCAGCAAAGCCTTCGGTGCCGCTATCTTCCTGATCTTCCTGGTGCTGCTGGCTCAGTTCAACAAGTTCACCAGCGTCTGGCTGGTGCTGTCCTGCGTGGTCATGGCGACGATCGGGGTGTTCCTCGGACTGCTGATCACGGGCGAGACGTTCGGCATCGTCATGTCGGGCATCGGCGTCATCGCGCTGGCCGGCGTGGTGGTGAACAACAACATCGTGCTGATCGACACCTACGACCGGCTGCGTGAAGAGGGCTGGGACAAGATGGACGCGGTGCTGCAGACCTGCCGCGAGCGTGCCCGCCCGGTCGTGCTGACGGCGGTATCGGCCATTCTCGGCGTGCTGCCGATCGCCTTCGGGCTTGGGCTCGAAATCTTCCATCACGAGACGACGATCAACGCGCCGTCGACGCAATGGTGGATTTCGCTGTCCTCGGCGATCGTCTTCGGCCTGTCCTTCGCCACCATCCTGACGCTTGTGGTGACGCCGTCGATGCTGATGGTGTTCACGCGCGCCAAGGTCAAGCCCGGTGCGCGGCGCGGCTGGTTCAGCCGCCTGTTCCGGCGCGGCAAGGGCGAGATCTCGTCGGATACGCCGGCAGCGGATGCAGGTGTCGAGCCGGCAATTGCCTACCCGAAAGCCGCCGAATAGACAGGCTTGCCGATCTGACTGGCAAAGGCCGCCCGGAACAACCGGGCGGCCTTTGCATTTTCCCCCTAGGCCGATGCCACGCATCGTCTCCGAAGCAACGCAGAGCGGGGAATTTGTCATGCCGATCAGCACCATCGTCATCATCGTCCTGATTCTTGTCCTCATCGGAGCGGTGCCGGCATGGCCGCACTCGCGATCCTGGGGCTATGGACCTTCGGGAATTGTCGGTGTGGTGCTGGTGGTGATTCTCGTGCTGGTGTTGATGGGACGGCTCTGAGCGGCTGTTGCCGCTGGCCGGCTTGGCCGCGACGAGCCTCAGGCTGCTTCCGCGATGCCATTTACGGTGGCGATGCCGATATTTTCGAGAGCCTCGGCGACCGCCTGGTCGAGCGGCGTATGCGGTATTTCGCCGATGATGCCTTCCAGCCGCGTCGAAGCCAGCCGGTGGGGCTCGAAGCGCAAGTATGACATCGAGACGATCTCGCGCCACATCGCCACGAACGGGCTGCCGGCGCGCAGCACCCACCAGGGCATGGAAGTCATCTTGAGCTGATGGCCGACGGCCTTCTCGGCGGCGGCCTTGATCTGAAGATCGGTGACGGCGTGTCCGGGAAAGTTCAGCGTCTCATAGAGGCCGAGCTTGTCGAGATTGCGGGCCAGCGCGACGAAACCGACTGCGAAGTCCGGGAGATAGGCCCATTCATGCACGAGGTCGGACGGACCAGGCGCGGTGTAGATGCCCTTGTTGATCTTGGCGGCGACGATCTGGTCGAACCAGGAGCCGCTGCCGGTGCCACCGAAGAAATCGCCTGCGCGCAGAAGAATCGTGCGCACGCGGCCGGCCTCGGCCTCACGGCGGAACAAATCCTCCATGGCGCAGCGAATGCGGCCCTTTTCCGTGGTCGGGTGGAAGGGGGTGTCTTCCGTGATCACCGCCGGCATTGGCGAGCCGTAATTGTAGACGGTGCCGGGGAAGAGGTGCAGCGCGCCGTTGGCATGGCAGGCGGCCATGACATTTTCGGCCATCGGCAGGCACTTGCCCCAGTCGGTGTAGATCGGGTTGAGGCCGTTGAAGATGATATCGACGCCCTCGGTGGCCTTGATCAGTGATTGGCGATCCAGCGCATCGCCGGCAACAGCCGTGGCGCCCTTAAGCTCAGCCGGCATCTTGCCGGTACGGGTAACGGTGCGGACGTCGAAGCCGGCGTCGATGAAGGCCTTGGCAACCACGCGACCGAGCCGGCCATTGGCGCCGAGAATTGCGATCTTGGTCATTCTTCGTCTCCTTACTCGTTTTGAAGTGCGGGGGGTTGTTTTGGAGTGCGGGGTTTGTCTTGAAGTGCGGGGTTTGCCGTGAAAGCGACGGGACAAGCCCGCCGCTTTCTGGATCTTCCGAGGACCGTCGTTCAGCGGCTGCCGAAGAGGTCGCGGTTGCTGCCCGGTACGACAGGCTTCTGATTGGTCGGCTCCGATTCGCTGATCGAAGTCGTGGTCGTATTGTCGGTGCCGGCGACGGCCGGCTGGCTGGCATTGCCCGAGCCAAACTTGTCGCTGCCGGCAAAAGCGGTGCTGGCGGCGATGAGAAGGGCGGCGGCGGTGAGTGCGATCTTGGTCATTGGATTACTCCTGGCTGGTTGTTGCAGTCCGTATCGGTGTTTGCAGGGTGAATATGATTGCTTCATCAATGAATTGAAATTGACTATGAATGCAGGTTTGATATTCATTATTGAATGGATGACCTCGACTGGAACCTGATCAAGAGCTTTGTCACCGTGGCGGAAACCGGCAGCCTGTCGGCCGCGGCGCGAAAGCTGTCGGCAAGCCAGCCGACGCTTGGACGTCACATCGGGGAGTTGGAGCAGGCGCTCGGCGTCACGCTTTTCCGGCGCGGGCGAAACGGCTACGCGCTGACGGAAGCGGGAGCCACGCTATTCGAACGCGGCAAGGTGGTGAGCGAACAGGCTAGTGCCTTTTCACGGCTCGCGCTGGGCTCGGTCGAGGCGATCGAAGGCACGGTGCGGATTGCCGCCAGTGAAGTGGTGGCCGCCTATGTGCTGCCCGACATGATGGCGCGGCTCGGCATCGAGGAACCCGGCATCGAGGTCGAGATCGTTGCGTCGAACCAGGTCGAGAACTTGTTGCGCCGGGATGCCGACATTGCCATCCGCATGGTCAAGCCGGCGCAGAACGAACTGGTGGCGCGCAAGGTCTGCGATATCCCGCTCTGCGCCTGCGCGGCCATCTCCTATCTCGATGGGCGCGGCCGTCCCATGGGGCCGGCCGATCTCGTCCATCACGCCCTGATCGGCTTCGATCGCAGCGACGAGATGATCCGAGCCTTTTCCCAGTATGGGATCCCGGTCACCCGAAGCAGTTTCCGCTTCAGGGCCGACAACCAGACCGTGCTCTGGGAAGCGGTGCGGGCGGGAAACGGCATTGGTCTTGGCCAGGAGCCGCTGGCAGACCGCGATCCGCTGGTGGAAAAGGTGTTGCCCGGACTGCCATTGCCTGCTCTCCCGATATGGCTGGCCATGCATCGCGACGTGCGCGGCAGCGTGCGCATCCGCCGCGTGGCTGACTTTCTCCATGACGAGTTGAAGCGCTATTCGGCAGGTGCCGCGTCAGGAGCGAATTCGGCGCGGTGAGCCAATCCGGCCATCAGCAAGACGACGATCAGCAGAACCGCCATGGCGATGAAGATCGGGCCGAAGCTGGAATGCTCGGCGACGAAGCCGATCGCCGACGGCGCCACCAGAATGCCGGAATAACCCATGGTGGTGACGACGCTCATGCCGGTGCCCGACGACATGCCTTCCTGGTTGCCGCCGGCCGAAAAGATGATCGGCACCATGTTGGCGATGCCGAAGCCGCACAGCGCAAAGGCTGATATGGCGAGCCAGGGCGAGGGCGACAGGCCGGCGATCAGCATGCCGGCGGCTGCGACGATGGCTGAGCCGCGCAGTGTCATCACCGCGCCGAAGCGGTTGCGGACGCCATCGCCAAAAAAGCGCATGATCGCCATGACGCCGGAGAAGGCCGCATAGGCAAGGCCGGCGACGGCGAGGTCGGCGCCGAGTTCCTGCCGCAGATAGAGCGCCGCCCAATCGAGCACCGCGCCCTCGGAAATCATCGTCAGCAGGGCCATCAGGCCGATCAGGTAGACCAATGGATTTGCCGGCAGAGCGAATTTATGATGCTCGGCCGCCTGCGGCTTGTTTTCGGCCACGATGTGGGGCACCGCCGCCGCGATTGCCGCGAAGGCAAGCGCGGTCACCACCGAAGCATGGGCGAGGTGGCCATAATTCTGGATGGCAAAGCCGCCAAGGGCGCCGCCGGCGAAACCGCCGAGGCTCCAGAAGCCGTGCGACGAGGACATGATGGCGCGCCCCAGCCGCCGTTCCACCACCACCGCATTGGCATTCATGGCTACATCCATGCCGCCGATCGAGCCGCCGAAGATGAACATGGCGACGGCCGCCAGCAGCACGTCGGGCGCCAGTGCCACGACCAGCAGGCCGAGGCTGCCGCAGAGACCGAACCAGCGCAGCACGGTGCGCGAGCCATGTTTGGAGATCAGGTGGCCGCACCATGTCATGGCGGTGACCGCGCCGGCCCCGAACAAAAGGATCAGCAGGCCGAGCGTGAATTTCGAGATGTCCAGCCGCGTCAGGAATACCGGAATCTGTGGCGCCCAGCTGCCGGTCAGGAAGCCATTGGCGAGGAAAATGGCCGCGACTGCCCATCGGCCGCGAATGGCAGTCTGCAAGGCGTTCGGCGCGTTCATGAGGCGAATCCGGTCAGAAAATGGCTTTGCCCGGCAAATTAGATCGATTCAATTTTCAGTCAAGCGCTCTTTCGGAAAGCATTTGGGCCAACGGACTCAGTGATCCTTGGGACGCCTGGCTTCGAATTCCGCCTTCTTGGCGTCCGAGGCTTCTGTCTGGTTGAGCGCCTGCCACTGCGCATAGGGCATGCCGTAGACGATCTCGCGCGACTGGTCCTTCGAGAGATCGACACCCTCGGCATTGGCTGCCTCGCGATACCAGTTCGACAGGCAGTTGCGACAGAAACCGGCGAGGTTCATCAGGTCGATATTCTGCACGTCGCCGCGTTCGCGCAAATGCTCGACCAGCCGGCGAAAGGCAGCGGCTTCGAAGTCGCGCTTCTTTTCGTCGCTGAGTTCGGTCATCGAAACCTCCGTCATAGCGGCCCGGTACGCGAGCCGAACATCTTTACCGCATGTATATCGGGACGGCGGTCGATGGCGTCAACGATCGGCGCCAGCCGTTCGGCCCAGGCGATGGCGCCCTTCTGGTCCGCTATCAGGTCCTGGCGGATTTCGATCAGCGCGTGGGCATAGCCATTGACGATGGCGTGCTTGAACATGGTGTCGCCGCGCAGAGCGCCGTCATACGGTTCGTTGTCGCCGACGATGAGGTTTTGGTCTTCAGCCAGCATGTCGATCAGCAGCCGCGCCACCCGGTCATCCTTGTCCCAGAGGATGCCGACGTGCCAGGGCCGCTGCTTGCCTTGCATGGCAGGCGTGAAGGAGTGCACCGAGAAGATGAAAGGCGCCTTGCCGGTGGCTTGCGCGACCGATGCAATCATGGCGCCGATCGCATCGTGATAAGGACGGTAGAAGCGTTCAAGCCGCGTTTCGCGTTCCTCCGGCGCCAGGGGATAATTTCCCGGAATCATGGTGCCGTCGTAGAGCTGGCGAATGAGGGTTGGATCGTCCTCGCCGCGGTTGGGATCGATCAGCAGCCGTGAGAAATTGGCGAGCACCACAGGCACGTCCAGCCGGGCCGCCAGTTCGCGCGTCACGGCTTCGACGCCGATGTCGTAAGCGATATGGCGATCGAATTCGACCGACGGCAGCCCCAGGCTGCCATACTCCTCCGGCAGGTCGCGGCGGGCATGATCGGCCAGGAGCACGATGCCTCGCTTGCGGTCACCCTCGACGATATCGAATGGCGCGAAAACTGTGGATCGGGTCATTGGCGGGAAATGGGCTGTTCGCTGGCTTCCGGGGAGGGTGCTATCGTCATTCCACGAAGACGACGCGTGCGCAATGCCGTTGTTTGGCCAAGGTTTCCGCTGAAATCTGGCAAGGGGCGACGGATGGTGCGCCGGGAGCCTTCCTAAATCGATTGGATTGGTTGAAACGGTGCGTTGACATGCGCCCGGACTTTTCCGAAAAGGGGCGCAGAGAGATGCTGATGTGGTTCTTGAGGGGTTTTGGAATGGGTTCCGCCGGCAGGCAGCGCATGCGCTCCGGCTTCGCCATGCCGCTCCTGATGCTGACCGTCGGCGTGTCGGCAATGGTCATGGCCTCGCCGGCGCGCGCCGATTTCCGCGTCTGCAACGCCACACAGAACCTGGTCGGCGTCGGCATCGGCTATCGTGCCAAAGCCGGCTGGATCACCGAGGGCTGGTGGCACATCGAAGGATCGAGCTGCAAGACGTTGATCGAAGGGCCGCTGTCATCAAGGTTTTATTATCTTTATGCAGAAGACGCGGAGCGCGGTGGACGCTGGGACGGCCCGATCAACATGTGTGTGGCTGAAAAAGAGTTCAAGATCGCCGGCGTAAGCGACTGCGTCGCCCGAGGCTTCCAGCGCGCCGGATTCCAGGAATATGACACGGGCGAGCAGGCAAGCTGGATGGTCCAGCTCACCGATGAGCCCGCAACGGGAGGCGCCCCAGCCGCCCCGGGAACGAATAGTCAATGAGACGTAGCCGCAAGGTCAAGATCCTAGCCACAATCGGTCCGGCCTCCTCGTCCGAGGAGATGCTGCAGAAGCTGTTTGAAGCTGGTGCGGATGTCTTCCGCATCAATATGAGCCATACCGATCATGAGCTGATGCGCACGCTGGTCGCACGCATCCGCGCCGTCGAGGAAAAAGTCGGCCGGCCGATCGGCATCCTGGCCGACCTGCAAGGTCCGAAGCTGCGCGTCGGCAAGTTCGCCAACGGCAAGGAAGTGCTGACGCTGGGCCAGACGTTCACGCTTGACGACAATCCCGAGCCCGGCACCTCGACCAGGGTCTACCTGCCGCATCCTGAAATCCTGAGTTCGGTCGAGGCTGGCCATCGCCTCCTGATCGACGACGGCAAGCTCGAGCTGAAGGCGGTGAAGAGCGACGGCAAGTCGATCGTCTGCACCGTCATTGCCGGCACTGCCATTTCCGACAAGAAGGGCGTCAGCCTGCCCGACACCGACCTGCCGGTCGGCGCGCTGACCGAGAAGGACCGCAAGGACCTCGACGCGGTGCTCGCCACGGGCGTCGACTGGGTTGCGCTGTCCTTCGTGCAGCGGCCGGAAGACTTGGCCGAAGCGCGCAAGATCGCGCGCGGCCGCGCGCTCATCATGGCCAAGATCGAAAAGCCGCAGGCCGTCACCCGCCTGGCCGAGATCATCGAATTATCCGACGCGCTGATGGTTGCCCGCGGCGATCTCGGCGTCGAGATGCCGCTGGAAGCCGTGCCCGGCATCCAGAAGCAGATCACGCGCGCCGCGCGCCGCGCCGGCAAGCCTGTGGTGGTCGCCACGCAGATGCTGGAATCGATGATCACCGCCCCTGTGCCGACCCGCGCCGAGGTCTCCGACGTTTCAATCGCCGTCTTCGAAGGCGCCGACGCCGTCATGCTGTCGGCGGAATCGGCGGCGGGCGCTTATCCGGTCGAGGCGGTTGCCATGATGAACCGCATCGCCACCAAAGTCGAAACAGATCCGACTTATGCCGGCATCATCAACGCACAGCGTTCGGAGCCGGAAGCGACCGGCGCCGACGCCATTTCGCTGGCCGCCCGCGAAATCGCCGAAACGCTGAAACTGTCGGCGATCGTCACCTACACGGCATCAGGCACCACCGGCCTGCGCGCCGCGCGCGAGCGCCCGCAAGTACCGATCATCGCGCTGTCGCCGATCCTCAACACGGCGCGGCGGCTGTCGCTTTTGTGGGGCACGCATTGCGTCGTGTCGCCGGACGCCACTGATCTCGACGACATGGTCAACCGCGCCTGCCGCATTGCGCTGGAAGAAGACTTTGGCAAGCCGGGCGACCGGGTCATCATCACCGCAGGCGTGCCGCTGCGGACCCCGGGATCGACCAACATGCTGCGCATCGCCTATGTCGGATCGGAAACCGGCCGGTAGTCGGCCGCCAGCCTGGTCGCGATCCTGAGCGCTCTTGCCGCGGCTTCCGCGTGGTTTCTTCGCTGGAGAAACCGCCGCGCGCGAGGAATAGGGTCGTACAGATACTGATCCGGGCCCAATATCTTTTGCCGGTTGAGCTCGGTGGTATCGAGCAGATCGAAATCGACCTTTGCAATCGTGCAACGCCATCCGGCGTTCCGCGAGGCCCAGCCTCGTTCATGGTGTTCGAGCAACCGCTCTCGAGCGCAATAGCCGTGATAGTCGAAAGCGATCAGGCCGTTCGTCACATAGATATGGTTTCCTGAAAAGCCTTCGTCAGGAATGATCCGTTCGCCGTAAAATCCCTCCAGAGGCGGATGCTTGAGGAAGGTGCCGGCAAGAATGGCGCACGCGCCGTGATCGAAGAAGATGCGATCCGGCAACGACCATCGCTTTTCGGGATTTCTCTTTATGCCGTGTTTCAGGATGTACATGCCGCTCAGGTCCCGGTGGCGTCTTGTGATGACCATTTTCGGATGGCATGCATCAGGTCGGCGCGAGCTCCGCTTCAGGTTCCTTGATGTCGGCGCATTCGCCCACGCCATAGGCGTCGCCGGCAATCCGTGCCTCCACCTTCCTGGCTATCGCCTCCAGATCGATATCCCTGCCGGCGACCTTCTCGATGGCGCCGACGACGAGGTCGGGGGCGATCCAATCCGGCTTGTGACCGAGATTATGCACCCAGACGAGCTCGGCGCCTGAGATGTCGCGCACCAGGCCAATGGAATGGATATGCGCGTAGACGACCTTGTCGCGATCGCCGGAGATGACCACGGTCGGCGCCGTGATTTCTTTGTAACGCGGTGCTGCGCCGAGTGCATACCGATAGAGCCCGGCGACGTCGGTGGCGTTGGCGCGGAAGGCCGATGGCCGCAGCACCAGCGGGATCGCGGCTGAGGCGAGATAATCGTCCGGCACCTTGTTGGGCGAGAAGACGCAGGTCGTGGCGTCCGCCATCCGCAACGTTCCCGCAGGATAGCTCAGGGTCTCGGAGAACAGCCGGCCGATCACCGGAATGATGGTCAGGTCGTAGTACCAGGACGTCGCGCCGCCCGGCCAGGGATGGGTTGCCGGTGCCAGGAAGACGAGGCCGAGCGTCTTGTCCGCATGCTCGCGGCCGAAAGCCGCCGTCACCACGCCGCCGAAGGAATGGCCGACAATGATTGCCTTCCTGATGCCGAGACGGTCCATCAGAGCGGCAATGGTTGCGGCTTGCTCCGACGGGTCCTCATTGTTGCCTGGGCCGCGTCCCGACCAGCCAAAGCCCGGCCGGTCGAAGAACAGCATTTCGGCACGGCCTTCGATCAGTGGCCTCAGCGGCAGCATCTGATCCCTGAGATTGGCGCTGGCGCCATGGATGAAGACGATCGGAGGCAGATCCGCATCGGCTGGGGCGGGGATGTGGACATAGTGGATGAGGGCGCCGTCGATGTCGGCGAATTCGCCGGCCGGCGGACTGCGGTGCTCGATCAGCCATGAGCCGACGCGGGTCACGCCGACAAGGGCAAGGACAAGCGCCATCAGGAAGGCGAGCGCGGCATAGATCAGGTTCATGCGGGGATATACGGGATAGGTAGGGGAGTAGGGGAGTAGGGGAGTAGGGGAGTAGGGGAGTAGGGGAGTAGGGGAGTAGGGGAGTAGGGGAGTAGGGGAGTAGGGGAGTAGGGGAGTAGGGGCCTCTTCCCCTACCGCCTAGTCTATCAAATGCCTTCGCCGGCAAGCTCTTCCGACAGGGTGGCGACCTGGTTCTGGGCGCTGCGCATCATCGGGTAGATGGCCAGCACCTTTTGCCAGGCCTCGAGCGCCGATTGCTTGTGGCCGGTCTCCGCCATGATCTGGGCCAGGCCCGACAGCGCGCCGAAATGGCGTGGCTCGAGCTGCAGCGCGCGATCGATGTCGGCCATCGACTTGCCGTAGTTCTTCATCATGAAATGCACGGTGGCGCGGCGGTTCCAGCCTTCGGCGTAGTTTGGCTGCAAGATCACCACCTGGTCCAGGAAATCGAGCGCGACGTCGAACTTCCGATCGTTCATCGCTTTTTGCGACCACTGCATCATCAGGTCGATCGAGGCGCTGCCGGACTGGAACCATTCGTTCCAGATGTTGCCGGCAATGCGCTCGGCGGCCTTTTCGTTGCGCTCGCGTTTCAGGTCGGAGAACAGCTTGTCGAGCCGCGCCTGCTTCGTCATTGGCGGGGCCGGAGTGTCCGGGGCCGCGGGCTGGGCATCGGAGGGCGCCGACTGACCATCCGTGGCTGCGACCGCGATCGGCCGATCACCGGCCTGCGTCGGCAGGGAGATGACGCCGGAAACCAGGAAAGTTGTCAAGAATACAAAAAGAATCCGCATCGCCCAAGTTTACTCCCGGGCGGCGGAACATCAAAGTGATTTAGCGTGAGAAGATCGGCAGCCCGACAAACATCAATGGGCGGAGGCAAAAAGCCTCCGGCCGAAAACTCAACCCTGGCGCGCCTTGTAGCGCGGGGCGGTCTTGTTGATGATGTAGACGCGGCCCTTGCGGCGAAC
Source organism: Mesorhizobium sp. Cs1321R2N1 (assembly GCF_037179725.1). Classification (NCBI taxonomy): domain Bacteria; kingdom Pseudomonadati; phylum Pseudomonadota; class Alphaproteobacteria; order Hyphomicrobiales; family Phyllobacteriaceae; genus Mesorhizobium; species Mesorhizobium sp. Cs1321R2N1. Next base: position 18,133 of record NZ_JAPYKP010000100.1, read on the forward strand.
CAACTGGTTGTCGCGGTGACGCGCCTTCAGCGCCTTGAGCGAATTCTTGATCTTCATGGTCTTGCCTGTCGGTGTGAACCCGGTTCCGGGTCGAAATTTTAAGGCGCGCCAGAAGACGCGCCTTTTGAACGGTGGGTGGCTCATAAACGAGGAGCCTTGCCTATGTCAACCGTAAGTCGATCGCAAGCGCGCTCCGCGTCCTGATATCATCAAATATCCGCCATGTCGGCCCCGGGCATTGCGCGGCCATGAGCCGGCTGGGATGATGCCGTTTGCTTCAAGTGATTTGGGGACGACCATGCGCCGAATATTCCTGTCCGCCTGCCTCGTCGTCCTGGCGGCGAGCGCGGCTGCCCGAGCGCAGGAATGCGACCGTTCCGACGACAGCCAGCAAATGATGAACATCTGTGCGGGCGAGGACTATCAGGCGGCCGACGCCAGGCTCAACAAGGCCTATCAGGACCTGATCAGCTCCGATGATGCCGATGGAAAGAGATCGCTGCAGGCGGCGCAACGGGCCTGGATCGCCTTCCGCGACGCCGAGTGCACGCATTCCACGGCCGCCAGCCAAGGCGGGTCCATCCATGCGATGGAGGTCTCGCAATGCCTGACCGGGCTGACCAATGATCGCATCAAGCAGCTCGCCGCCTCGGCCAATTGCGAGGAAGGCGATGCGACTTGCGCCAGTCCCGGCGAGGACGAGAGCGACGAGGTGCAATAGGCGTGTTTGCTATCAGAGCGGTTGTTACGCAATTCCGGACGGAAAACCGTTACACACCTTTTCTGGAATTGCTCTAACCGCGGCGGCTGATGCGGGTGAAGTGGCCCATCTTGCGGCCGGCCCGGGCTTCCGCCTTGCCGTAGAGGTGCAGCATCAGGTCGGGCTCGGCGAGCAGCGTTGGAACGCGCAGCACGTCGTCGCCGATCAGGTTCTCCATCACGCAATCGGAATGGCGGTCGGGGCTACCCAGCGGCAGGCCGGCAATGGCGCGGATATGTTGCTCGAACTGCGAAACGATGCAGGCGGCTTCGGTCCAGTGGCCGGAATTGTGGACGCGGGGCGCGATCTCGTTGGCCAGCAGCGAACCGTCGGCCAGTACGAAGAATTCGACACCGATGACGCCGACATAGTCGAGCGCCGACAGGATTTTCGTCGCCGCGTCTTTCGCGGCCCGCGCGGTCGCCGGCGCAACGCCAGCCGGCACGGTCGATGTGTGGAGAATCCCATTGCGATGCACGTTTTCGGCCGGATCATAGGCGGCGACAGTGCCGTCCAGCCCCCGCGCGGCGATAACGGAAATCTCGCGCTCGAACGGCACGAAACTTTCCAGGATCAGCGGCACATTGCCCATTGCCTCGCAGGTGCCGGCGAAACCGCCGGCTTCGATGTTGCGGAAGACGCGCTGGCCCTTGCCGTCATAGCCCATGCGCCGCGTCTTCAGGATGCCGCTGCCGTCGAATGCCTTGAGCGCCGCCGCCAGCCCGTCGTCGGTGTCGACCGGACGGAAATCGGCGGTGGCGATGCCGATGCCGTTGAGGAATGTCTTTTCGCTCACCCGGTCCTGCGCCACGTCGAGCGCGCGCGGCGGCGGATAGACCGGCACCTTGGCGGCAAGCGCGGTTGCAGCGGCCACCGGCACGTTCTCGAATTCATAGGTGACAACGGCACTCGCCGTGGCCAGTTCAGCAAGCGCGGCCGGGTCGTCATAGGCGGCCGTGATCTGCCGGTTGGCGACCTGGGCGGCCGGGCAATCCGGTTGTGGCTCCAGCACGACGGTGCGGTAGCCGAGGCGGGCAGCGGCCATTGCCAGCATGCGACCAAGCTGGCCGCCGCCAATGATGCCGATGGTCGATCCGGCGGGCAGGCTCACGGCGTGTCCGTCGGTTCGGCCGCGACCTTGGCGGTCTGCGAGGCGCGCCAGGCGTCGAGGCGCTGGGCAAGCTTGTCGTCATTGAGCGCCAGCACGGCAGCGGCCAGGAGGGCAGCGTTGGCCGCACCTGCCTTGCCGATCGCCAGCGTTCCGACCGGAATGCCGGCCGGCATCTGGACTATGGAGAGCAGCGAATCCTGGCCCGACAAGGCTTTCGATTCCACCGGCACGCCGAACACCGGCAGTGGCGTCATCGCCGCCGTCATGCCGGGCAGATGCGCCGCGCCTCCGGCGCCGGCGATGATCACCTTGTAGCCGGCCGCCTTGGCGCCCTTGGCGAATTCATAGAGCCGGTCGGGCGTGCGGTGCGCCGAAATGATCAGCCGTTTATGGGGGACACCAAGCGCCTCCAGCGTCTCCGCTGCCTGGCGCATCGTCGCCCAGTCGGATTGGCTGCCCATGATGATGGCGACGTCGGCGCGTTGATCGTTCAAGCTTCTGCTCCCCGGCGACAAAGGCGCGCCTTAGCGGAATTCGCGCGGGGCCGCAAGGATTTCAGGCCATCGGCGAGGTGCCGACGGCCATATCCGGCTCATACCGCCGCCTTGCGGAAGCGGGCGACGAAGTCGTCGAGTTCGGGCCGCTCCATGTCGGAGATCGCCCAGTAGGAGAAGGCGCCGTCGCTCCAGTGCACCATCGAGAAGCCGCCCGAGGAAAGATCATCCGGCTGGGTGATCTTGCCGTCCTGCTGCGGTTCGGCGACGAGCGTGATCAGGTGCTCACGGTGACGGTAGATCAGTGCCGGCACCGGCTGGCCTGATATCACCTCGACCCGGCCGCCGATGAGGGCGAAACCGTCCTGGGCAAGGTCGGGCGCGGGCGGCGAGACGCCGATCCGGGCGTCGAGCCAAGGCTTGACCGTATGGCGGTCGGAGGAAACGATGTCGATCGGGCTCGCAGCGAGCAGGCTGCGGCGATGGCCGCTGGCGACAGCGGCGGCAAGGCCGTCTTCCGCGCCGTTGAACATCACCC